>NZ_JALNTH010000121.1:0-548 GCF_023161935.1 Pseudoalteromonas sp. 2CM28B | reverse complement strand
CGAATACCACGCCAGCGATTTGCACCTGCTTTACCAAGTGAACGAAGCATATGCTCAGCATTGCCTACTTCACCTAGTGTCGCACGACAATCAGATTCAACTTTACGAACTTCGCCTGAACGAAGACGTAATGTTACATATTGACCATCACGTGCAAGGATTTGAACGTATGCACCAGCAGAACGTGCAATTTGAGCACCTTTACCTGGTTTAAGTTCTACGTTGTGAACAGTCGAACCTACAGGCATATTACGCATTGGTAATGCATTACCAGGTTTGATTGGTGCATCAACACCAGACTGGATTGCATCGCCAGCTTTTAAGCCTTTTGGTGCGATAATGTAACGACGCTCACCGTCTGCATATAATACAAGAGCGATGTTTGCGCTACGATTTGGATCATATTCTAAACGCTCAACAGTGGCTGGAATGCCATCTTTAGTACGTTTAAAATCGATTAAACGGTAATGCTGCTTATGACCACCACCGATATGACGAACCGTAATACGACCATTGTTATTACGACCACCTGATTTAGAGTTTTTCTC
>NZ_JALNTH010000018.1:0-133311 GCF_023161935.1 Pseudoalteromonas sp. 2CM28B | reverse complement strand
GATTAGCGCAGTTTGGTAGCGCACTTGGTTTGGGTCCAAGGGGTCGCAGGTTCAAATCCTGCATCGCCGACCATTTTCCCCTAAGTAAAACACATCTAAATTCTACTTTTATTACGCAACCCCCTTAATTTTTTCTTTACTAATCGTATTTTCACTTAATTAGTCTGTTTTTTATTCGCTTAGTCGTTATCTACCCTGATCTACCCCAAATAATTGCCCCCTACACTCGACTATCATAAATATTAGGTTATAATGCCGCGTCTATTTGTTTAATAATATAGTGCCCGAAGGGCAGAGCAGCAATGGTATCTCCTGGTAGCGACGGATTTTTTTAAGCCCAAAGCTTGAATTTTATCAAGACGCCTATAGATTACTTTGTTTGTAAGGAAGGCGAACAGTCGCCAAAATTGAATATTGAGGTAAATCATGCAAGTTTCTGTTGAGACGACTCAAGGCCTTGAGCGCCGTCTGACCATCACCGTTCCTGCAGAGAACGTTGAGACCGAAGTAAAAAAACGCTTACAACAACTGTCAAAAACGCAGCGTATCGACGGTTTCCGTGCTGGTAAAGTTCCAGTATCAGTAATCAACAAGCGTTTCGGACCAGCTGTTCGTCAAGAAGTTGCTGGCGAAGTAATGCAACGTAATTACATTGAAGCAATTGTTGCTGAAAAAATTAACCCTGCAGGCGCACCGACATTTGCTCCTAAAGCGCTTGAAGCAGGTAAAGATTTAGAGTTTTCAGCAACATTTGAAGTTTACCCTGAAATTGAAGTTCAAGGTTTAGAGAAAATTGCTGTTGAAAAACCAGCGGTAGAAGTTACGGACGAAGATTTAGCAAACATGCTAGAAACACTTCGTAAGCAACACGCTTCTTGGGCTGATGTTGATGCAGCGGCTGGCGCAAACGACCGTGTAACGGTTGATTTCGTTGGTACTATCGACGGCGAAGAATTTGAAGGCGGCAAAGCTGAAGACTTCCCATTAGAACTTGGGCAAGGTCGTATGATCCCAGGTTTTGAAGATAACATCGTTGGTAAAAAAGCAGGCGAAGAAGTGGTTGCTGATGTAACTTTCCCTGAAGATTACCATGCTGAAAACTTAAAAGGTAAAGCGGCTCAATTCACTATCACAGTGAAAAAAGTGGAAGCGCAAGAATTACCTGAATTAAGCGATGAGTTTGCAACTAAATTCGGTGTTACCGAAGGCGGCGTAGACGCGCTTAAAGAAGAAGTTAAAAAGAACATGACGCGTGAGCTAGACCAAGCGGTTAAAGCTAACGTAAAAGACCAAGCAATCAAAGGTCTTTTAGAGCAAAACGAAGTTGAAGTGCCTAAAGCATTAATCGACCAAGAAGTTGACGCTCTACGTGAGCAAGCTGCTCAACGTTTTGGTGGCAATGGTCAAAACATGCCAGAGCTTCCAGCTGAATTGTTCCACGAACAAGCTGTAACACGTGTTAAAACTGGCCTATTATTAGGTGAAGTGATTAAAGCGAATGACATCAAAGTTGATGACGCTAAAGTTGAAGCATTGATTGCTACTGTAGCTTCTGCATACGAAGATCCAACTGAAGTAGTAGAATACTACAAAGCAAATGATCAACTAATGCAACAAATGCGTAATGTAGCAATGGAAGAGCAAGCTGTTGAAGCTATTTTAGCTAAAGCAACTGTGACTGATGTTGAAAAAGCATTTGATGACATCATGAATCCACAGCAAGGTGCATAATAAGTCATTGACTTAAGCGCTCGCTAACGATTAAATGGCTCGTGTTACTCTGTTTATGCAGTGTGCCCGGGCCATTTTAGTTTGTGGTTCTTAATTAGCTAAAAATGATCATTATGCTTTTCTTAGAATAAGTATAAGCGCATAAGGAATTAAATAAGTATGAACACTGGTATGACAGATCCCCTAAACGCATTAGTCCCTATGGTTGTTGAGCAAACAGCTAAAGGCGAGCGCTCGTTTGATATTTATTCGAGACTATTAAAAGAGCGTATTATCTTTTTAACGGGCCAAGTTGAAGACAACATGGCAAACCTGATTTTAGCGCAAATGCTATTTTTAGAATCAGAGAACCCAGAGAAAGATATTTTCTTATATATCAATTCACCGGGTGGCTCTGTCACTGCGGGAATGGCTATTTACGATACAATGAACTTCATTAAACCAGACGTAAGCACAATCTGTGTAGGCCAAGCGGCTAGCATGGGCGCATTTTTATTGTCTGGTGGCGCGAAGGGTAAACGTTTTTGTTTACCAAATTCACGCGTGATGATTCACCAACCGTTAGGTGGATTCCAAGGTCAAGCGTCTGACTTTGAAATACACGCAAAAGAAATCCTGTCTATTAAAGACAAGTTAAATCGCTTAATGGCTGAGCATACTGGCCAACCGCTTGACGTTGTTTCACGCGATACAGACCGTGACAATTTTATGAGTGCAAGCCAGGCTGTAGATTACGGTATTGTTGACTCAGTATTTACTAATCGCGGTAGCAAGTAAGTATGCCTGCAAGCAGTGATGCTTGCTAATGAGAGTTACTATGCGAAAAACACTAAATTTTGGTATAGTTAAAGCGTATTAAAATAGCCACCAAGACTTTGGTGGCCAACGTAATAAAATGAGGTAGCTGAATGTCTGACACTCCTACAGACGGCGACAAAAGTAATAAATTGTTATACTGCTCTTTTTGCGGCAAAAGCCAGCATGAAGTTCGAAAATTAATTGCAGGACCTTCAGTATACGTTTGTGATGAATGTGTAGAGCTGTGTAATGATATTATCAGGGAAGAAATTAAAGACATCGCGCCTAAGCATGATGCCGTTGACAAATTACCTGTGCCAAAAGAAATTCGTAACCACTTAGACGACTACGTAATTGGCCAAGAGCATGCGAAAAAAGTGTTGTCTGTAGCGGTTTACAATCACTACAAGCGTTTACGCAACCAATCAACTAAACAAGACGTTGAACTAGGTAAAAGTAATATTTTATTAATTGGTCCAACTGGGAGTGGTAAAACACTACTAGCTGAAACGTTAGCACGTTTGCTAGATGTGCCGTTTACAATGGCCGATGCCACAACGTTAACCGAAGCCGGTTATGTGGGTGAAGATGTTGAAAACATCATTCAAAAGCTTTTACAAAAATGTGACTACGACGTAGAAAAAGCACAACGTGGTATTGTTTACATTGATGAAATTGACAAAATTTCACGTAAATCAGATAACCCATCAATCACCCGTGATGTATCAGGTGAAGGTGTACAACAAGCCTTACTTAAACTGATTGAAGGTACAGTGGCTTCTGTTCCGCCACAAGGTGGACGTAAACATCCACAGCAAGAGTTCCTGCAAGTAGACACTTCTAAAATTCTGTTTATTTGTGGTGGTGCATTTGCTGGTCTTGATAAAGTTATTGAACAGCGTAGCCACAAAAACACCGGTATTGGTTTTGGTGTTGACGTTAAAGAGTCGGCAGCGAGCCGCTCTTTAAGTGAAACATTTAAAGATGTTGAGCCAGAAGATTTAGTAAAATATGGTTTAATTCCAGAGTTTATTGGCCGTTTACCTGTTGTTGCTACATTGACTGAACTTGATGAAGCTGCACTGGTACAAATTTTAAGTGAGCCTAAAAACGCTATTACTAAGCAATTTTCAGTATTGTTTGGGATGGAAGACGTTGAGCTTGAGTTTCGTGATGATGCACTACGTGCTATTGCTCATAAAGCAATGGAACGTAAAACCGGTGCACGTGGCCTGCGTTCAATCGTAGAAGGTGTATTGCTTGATACTATGTATGAGCTGCCTTCAATTGATAACGTTAGCAAAGTGGTTGTTGATGAAACCGTTATTAAAGGCGAGTCTGATCCTATCTTAATTTATGATAGCAGTAATCAAGAACACGCTGCGGCAGATTAAATTCTGAGCGAATTATAAAAAAAGGGAGCCAATGGCTCCTTTTTTTATAATTAATTTAATCGAGTTAACAAAAATTGTTGAACTTTAATTAGGTTATCCCCATATACTTGAGTAATCTTTAAATAAATGAAGTGCAAAGAGAAAATACAATGACGCTTGAGAGAAACGATCGAGTCGAAATCCCTGTGCTAGCACTGCGCGATGTGGTGGTGTATCCACACATGGTGATCCCGCTTTTTGTAGGCCGTGAAAAATCAATAAAATGCCTTGAAGCGGCAATGGATAAAGACAAACAAATTTTCTTAGTTGCACAAAAAGATGCAACTGTAGACGAGCCTGAGAAAGACGATATTTATCGTGTAGGGACAATTGCGACTGTACTTCAATTATTAAAGCTACCCGATGGTACAGTAAAAGTATTAGTTGAAGGCACACAACGTGCGAATATCGAAGAGTTTGTTGATAACGAAGACTTTTTCGTTGCCAATGCACAGTTTATTGAATCTGATTCAGTAAACGAGCAAGAACAAGATATTTTTATTCGCAGTGCATTAAGCCAGTTTGAAGGCTATGTAAAATTAAATAAAAAAATTCCACCTGAAGTGATGACCTCGGTCTCTGGTATTGATGAGCCAGCGCGTCTTGCTGATACCATGGCTGCACATATGCCATTAAAAGTGCCTGAAAAGCAAAAAGTACTTGAAATATCAAGCGTTACAGAGCGTTTGGAGTACTTAATGGCGCTAATGGAAGGTGAAATAGATTTATTGCAAGTTGAGAAAAAAATTCGTACCCGCGTTAAAAAGCAGATGGAAAAATCGCAACGTGAGTATTACCTCAATGAGCAAATGAAAGCGATTCAAAAAGAGCTTGGCGAAATTGATGATGTACCAGATGAATTCGAAGCGCTAAAAAAACGCATCGAAGAGTCAGGTATGCCCAGCGAAGCAAAAGAAAAAGCCACCGCAGAGTTTAACAAACTTAAAATGATGTCGCCGATGTCGGCAGAGGCCAGTGTTGTTCGCTCATACATAGATACGTTAATCAACGTACCGTGGAAAAAACGCTCTAAAGTGAAAAAAGATTTAGCCGGTGCGCAAAAAATACTAGATAGCGATCACTACGGGCTTGATAAAGTCAAAGAACGCATTATTGAGTACCTCGCGGTACAGCAGCGTACCAATAAACTTAAAGGGCCAATTTTGTGTTTAGTAGGGCCGCCGGGGGTGGGTAAAACCTCACTTGGGCAATCTATTGCGCGTTCAACGGGTCGTAAGTACATTCGTATGGCACTGGGTGGCGTGCGTGATGAAGCCGAAATACGTGGTCACCGTCGTACTTACATTGGCTCTATGCCTGGTAAGTTGATTCAAAACATGACTAAAGTGGGCGTTAAAAACCCGTTATTCTTGTTAGATGAAATTGATAAAATGTCAGCGGATATGCGTGGCGACCCTGCATCAGCATTATTAGAAGTACTGGATCCTGAACAAAACAGTCACTTTGCGGATCATTATTTAGAAGTTGATTACGACTTATCTGATGTGATGTTTGTTGCAACCTCAAATAGCTTTAATATTCCAGGGCCTTTATTAGACCGCATGGAAGTGATTCGATTATCGGGTTACACCGAAGACGAAAAGCTAAATATTGCTAAAGAGCACTTAATTCCTAAGCAAATTAAGCGTAACGGTTTAAAAGCTAAAGAAGTTGAAATTGCCGACAGTGCCATCATTGGTATTATCCGCTATTACACCCGTGAAGCGGGCGTGCGTAATTTAGAGCGTGAAGTATCTAAGCTATGTCGTAAAGCAGTTAAAAATATCTTAATCGAGAAAGACACTAAAACAGTGACGATCGATGCAGATAACCTTGAAGAGTACTTAGGTGTGCAACGCTTTGATTATGGTAAAGCAGAAGACGGCGACCGTATTGGCCAAGTTACTGGCCTAGCATGGACAGAAGTAGGCGGTGACTTACTCACGATTGAATGTGCTGCAGTACCAGGTAAAGGTAAGCTGACCTATACAGGCTCGTTAGGCGATGTGATGCAAGAGTCGATTCAAGCGGCGATGACCGTTGTTCGTAATCGTGCTGATGAGCTGCGTATTAATAGCGACTTTTATGAAAAACGCGATATTCACGTACACGTACCTGAGGGCGCAACACCTAAAGATGGCCCAAGTGCCGGTATTGCAATGGTAACGTGTTTGGTTTCAAGCTTAACCGGTAATGCGGTGCGCTCTGATGTAGCCATGACAGGTGAAATTACCTTACGTGGTGAAGTATTGCCTATTGGTGGTTTAAAAGAGAAATTATTAGCGGCTCACCGTGGTGGGATTAAAACGGTCATCATTCCAAAAATTAACGAACGTGACTTAAAAGAGATACCTGACAATGTATTGGCGGGTCTTGATATTCACCCAGTTACATGGATTGATGAGGTATTAAAGCTTGCTTTAGTGCATCCAGTTGATAGTTTTTCAGTCGAAACTCCGAAAAAGCAGTAAAAAAGCCAAAAAAAGTGCTTTTAGGGGCTTTTCAAATCTAAACGGTATGATAAGTTAAGCACTGGTTTTCAAGCCTAGCCCTTGCAGGGCCTAGGCTTAAGAAAAATATAATCATATGAGCTTTAAATAAATGCTCAAAAATTTCAAAACAGTGATGTTAGTTTAAAAAAACAATCGCTCTTGATAACAACAATGAAAGAGGATGATATTGTGAATAAATCTCAATTAATCGATCAAATCGCAGCTGATGCTGACATTTCTAAAGCGGCTGCAGGTCGTGCACTAGATTCATTCATCGAATCTGTATCTGGCGCGCTAAAAGATGGCGACTCAGTTGCACTTGTTGGTTTTGGTACTTTCTCTGTACGTGAGCGTGCTGCTCGTGCAGGTCGTAACCCACAAACTGGTGAAACGATTCAAATTGCTGCAGCTAACATCCCAGCTTTCAAAGCCGGTAAAGCGCTTAAAGACGCAGTAAACTAATCATTGTGTAAACAATTTAGTTATGGCGAGTAAAGAGACGCTTAATTATTGCAATCGATAAATTAAGTTACTTCACCGCCAGTTACTTCAAGTGAAAAAGCGTATCTGGTAAGATACGCTTTTTTTACATATGACAAGGTAGAAAAGACCTTGGTCAGAAAAGAGATAAACAAATGCTTGAGAAAATCAGAGAAGGTTCGCAAGGGCCGGTAGCCAAAGTCATTTTAGGCGCGGTGATTTTATCTTTTGCCTTAGCTGGGATCGGTAGTTACTTAGGTCAAACCACAGAACAACCCGTTGCTGAAGTAAATGGAATTAAAATTAGCCAAACAGAATTTAGCCGTGCGTTTCAAAATGAACGTAGCCGCTTAGAACAACAATTTGGTGAATATTTTACCCAAATAGCAGCCGATCCAACTTATATGGCTCAAATACGTCAAGGCGTGATTGACCGTTTAGTACAACAAGAATTACAAAGCCAGTTAGCGACTGAGCTGGGTCTGCGTGTGAGTGATGAAAGTATTCGTCAAACAATTTTAGAGCTTCCTTATTTTAAAATTGGCGATCAATTTAATAACGACCGTTACTTACAAGTGATTCGTCAAATGAACTTCCAACCTGATTCATTTCGAGAGTACCTTCGTGATGATATGACACGTAGCCAGTTAGTGTCAGCGGTTGCAGGAACTGACTTTGCATTGCAAAACGAGCTTAAATCAGCCATTGCACTGCAACAACAAACTCGCAGCATTGATTATTTAGTCATCGATAAACAAGCAATGCAGGCTGATGTTGACGTTACTGATCAAGAAGTGGCTGATTATTACGAATTAAATGCAGGGCAATTTTTATCGCCAGAGCTTATTTCAGTTAATTACATTGAGTTAGATGCAGATGATATCGATGTTGCATCGGTAAGCGAAGACGACGTAAAAGCATATTATGAGCAGAGTAAAGCGCAATATGTTGAGCCTGAAAAACGTCGTGTATCACATATTTTAATTGATAACAGTGAAGATGACGATGCGGCAAAAGCCAAAGCTGAATCTTTATTAGCCCAGCTTAATGCGGGTGCTGATTTTGCACAATTAGCTGAATCGTCGTCAGATGACATTGTTAGCGCCGAAATGGGTGGTGACTTAGAGTGGATTGAACGTGATGTCATGGAGCCTGCATTTGAGGATGCTGCTTTTGCACTGCAAAACAAAGGTGATTACTCTGATGTAGTAGCCTCTGAATTTGGCTATCACATCATTAAACTTACAGACATTCAATCGCAGCAAGTTAAACCTTATGATGCCGTTAAAGCCGATTTACGCGCTGAACTTGAGCAAGCTGAAAAAGTGGATGCGTTTTACGAGAAGCAAACAGAAATGGGTGCATTAGCCTTTGAAATTTCTGACCGCTTAGACGATGCTGCTGAAGTAGCAGGTGTTGAAGTACAATCTACACCGCTATTAGCACTGAGTGCGCTTCCTGAGCCGCTTAATAATCCTGCGGTTATAACCGCATTATCATCAGTTGAATTACTAGAAGATAAAGTAAACTCAGAAGTAATCGAACTTGGTAATGAGCACGTGATTGTGGTTCGTGTTAACGAGCATCAACCAGCTGCAACTAAAGCATTGAGCGAAGTAAGCGAGCAAATTAAAACACGCTTAGTAAACGAAAAAGCGTCGGATCTTGCTAAAGAAAAAGCACGTACCTTATTTGCACAAATCAAAGACGGTAAGAGCTTAAATGACGTTGCTGCTGAGCAGTCACTAAGCGTTCGTCATGAGTCGCAACTTACTCGTGAAAGCTTTGCTGTTTCGCCTGCTATTGTTACCCAAGTATTTAAAATGGCGCACCCACATGATGGCGCAGTTTATGATGTAGTTAACTTAAACAATGGTGATGCTGCTATTGTTGCGCTTAATGCGGTAAATGATGCACCAGTGAGTGACAGCATTGAGCCACAAATGAAGCAAAATATCACCATGGCCCAAGCACAGAAAAACTATACGGTATTCATTGAGTCGCTTAAGCAACAAGCGGAACTAAAAGTACCAAAAGCAGCGCAACCTGCTGAATAAATCATAGCTAAACTATAAAAGGCGCCAATTGGCGCCTTTTTTGTTTTTCATTAACAACTTAACAGGCGCTGGGTGACCTTTGACTGCGGGTTTTGAAAAATAGTTTCTGTGGCACCGTATTCAACAATCTCACCCTTATTGAGTACCACTAGCTGGTCGCTAATATGGCGCACTAAACTTAAATGATGGGTGATCAAAATATAGGTTAAGCCAGTTTCAAGCTGTAGTTTAAGTAATAAGTTTACTATTTGCGCTCTTACAGAAGGGTCAAGCGATGAAAGTGCCTCATCGAGCACAACAACCTTAGGATCTAATATAAGCGCACGAGCGAGCGCTACACGCTGTAATTGCCCTACACTAAACATATGCGGATAGTATTGCTGATGATCGACCAGTAGACCCACTTTAAGCAGCGTACTAGCAATTTTTTCACTACGTTGAGTTCTATCAAAATCAGTATTGAATTTTAAGCAATCATCGAGCATTTCAGCAATGGTCACTGCTGGGTTTAATGAGGTGGCGGAGTCTTGAAAAATCATTCGGATATAACGACACTGGGCATCACGATTACCATTGTTTTCTATGGTGTTATTCTCTAGTAATATCTGCCCGCTATCGGCACTGTATGCACCCACTAATAATTTAGCCAGGGTGCTTTTTCCTGAACCGGTTTCACCAATAATGGCAATTGTTTCACCTTTACCAATACAAAATGAGATGTTTTTTAGTACATCAAATTTTTTACGGCTAAATAAACCTGCACGTATGTTAAAGGTTTTTGATAAGGCTTGAACTTTTAACAAGGGTTGCATTATTTTATTTCCTTGATCAATGGAAAGTGACACGCGTAACTATGGCCGTGGTGTTTAGAGAGTTTAGGGGCAACCACACACTCTTTTTGTGCTTGCGGGCAACGCGGTCCTAAACGACAACCAATCGGTAAATGTTGTAGTGTAGGTATGGTACCTTTTAGTGCATAAAAAGGTTCTTTATGTGCTAAGCCGTGCTCATAATCAGGTAAGCTTTTTAATAAAGCCTGCGTATAAGGGTGACGCGGTTGGCTAAAAATAAGGTGCGTTGGACCGGCTTCAACCATTTGTCCGCAATACAAAACATGAATACCATGTGACCAATTTACTATTTCTTCTAGCTCATGGGAAATCATCAAAATAGACATATTCTTTAGCTGATTCAAACTTTTTAATAATCGAAATACCTGCGCACGAGTGGTACTCTCTAGTGCGGTTGTGGGCTCATCAGCAATGAGCAACTTAGGTGTACGCGCAATGGCCATGGCTATCATGACTTTTTGACACACACCTTCAGAGAGTTCATGAGGGTAGCTATCAAGCACGGCTTCATGATTTTTAATACCTACTTTATGTATTAAGGCTTTAACACGGTCTTTACGCTCTCGGTTGCGTTTTAAGAAAAACCCTTTGGCGGCTACTTCAGGCAGTGTTTCAGCGATTTGGTTAAATATTTTTGCAGTAGGGTCAAGGCAGCGACTTGGATCTTGATAAATCATTGCAATGTCTTGGCTGACGGTTTTACGGCGCTGCTCAGGTGTGAGGCGCATTAAATCAACACCGCGCCAATGCATTCTATCGGCGGTTATAACCCAGCGTTCGTTAAGTACGCCTACAATGGCTTTTGCAATTAAGCTTTTTCCTGATCCGGATTCTCCCACTAAGGCGTGTACTTCACCTTCTTTTAAACTAAAACTTACTCGGTCAACAGCGCGAATAGCAGTTTCAGACGTTTGCAGCTCTATGGTTAAATTTCGAATATCTAGTAAATGCATTTAATCGGCCTTACGCGCTTGTAAAACTTTGCGAAGTCCATCGCCCACCAAGTTTGTTGAAAGAACGGCTAAAAATAGCAGTACACCCGGAAGTGCCACTGTCCATGGCGCTAAGTAAATAAGCCCTAAGTTTTCAGCCAAAATAGCACCCCATTCAGTGGTGGGCGGCTGTGCGCCAAGCTTTAAAAACCCTAGCGCAGCAATATCTAAAATAGCTGTGGAGAGGGCCATAGTAAAAATAACCACAATATACTCATACACATTAGGAAAAATCCCGCGCGATAAAATATGCCACTTAGAGGCGCCATCTAAGCGGTAGGCGGTAACATAATCTTTGCCAAGTTCGTCAACTATTAGGTTTCTAATTGAATGAATAAACTGGGGTAATAAGGCCAAAATAATTGCCCATACGGTATTCATTAATCCAGGACCGAGTATAGCAATAATAATGATGGCCAGTAACAATGAGGGAATTGATAGCGTTACATCCAGTAAGTGGTTCAAAAAACTAGAACGTATGCCTTTGTTGATCCCTGCAAAGGTACCTAGCAACACACCAATAACAGTGGTGATCAGTGCAGCCACAACCGATAACCCGAACGTATATGTGGCGCCATTCATTAAACGGGACAGCACATCTCGGCCTAAATCATCGGTGCCAAGTATAAACCGCACATCGCCCATTTCATTCCACGAGGGAGGCAGTAATAGTGCATCACTGTGCTGTTGATTTACCCCATAAGGCGCAAGAAAAGGTGCGGTAGCCGCTAACAGGCTAAAGGCAATAAACACCCATAAACCAACCAGTGCAGGGTGGTTATTTTTAAACTTTCGCCAGAGTCTCGCTAATGGCGATTTATTTGAATCTTCTGAAAATAAGTTAAACTTTGCCATGCGCTTGATTCCGAGACAGAGGATCGAGTAGGGTGTAGGTCAGTTCGGCCATAATTGTCGCAATAATAATGAAAAAAGAAACGGCCATTAACCCCCCTTGTATAGCAGGGTAGTCACGTTGATAAATACTGTCTATTAACCAACGGCCAATCCCCGGCCATGAAAAAATAACCTCGGTGATCATAGCAAGGGTGATCAAGGTGCTAAATTGTAAACCAATTTGCTTTATGACTGGCAGTAATGCATTTCTCAGGGCGTGATGAATAATAAGCTGCCCACGAGTAAGGCCTTTGGCGCGAGCTGTTTTGATAAAGTTTTGATCCATCACTTTTAACATCGATTCGCGAGTAAAGCGCACTAATACAGTAGTTGGATACATAGCCAGTACAATGGTAGGTAACGTTAGGTGATGCAGTGCATCAAGCATTGCCATGCCATTGTAGGGAAAATCAGCAAGTAAAATATCCAGTAAGATAAACCCCGTACTGGCAGGTATTTCATACAATAAGCTCACTCGCCCCGACATGGGAAACCAGCCAAGTTTGAGCGAAAAAACCATAATTAGTAATAACGCGAGCCAAAAAATAGGCATAGAATAGCCAACCATAGCTGTTGAGCTAATTAATTTATCAGGCCATTGTTTATGATAAGCCGATGCTAAAATTCCGACAGGCACACCCACTACCACCGAAATAAATAACGCATAGATACTTAGCTCTAACGTTGCAGGAATTAAATCAACCACGTGAGCAAAAACACTGCTCCCCGAGGCAAACGACACGCCCCAATCGCCTTGTACTATTCGCCCGACAAAGGCAATGTACTGCATAAAGTAGTTACTGTTAAACAGGTACTTTTCTTCTAGCTGTACATTTTGAGTAAAGTTAGTGTCTGGTATGCCGCTTAAGTTACTCAGTGGATCGCCAGGGAATAAGTAGCTCAGCGAAAAAGTAAAAATACTCAGTAATAACACCATGAAAAATAACAATCCGAGGCGGCGTAAAATATAATCGAATAACATTACTTCTTCCTCGCGTTAGCCAATGAAATAGCGCCAAATGGCCCGAGTGTGATCCCCTCAACATCAGCACTACTTGCCTGAAAACGCATGCCATGGGCAATTGGCAGTAAAGGCAATTGTTTGATGATCATGCTTTGTGCTGCGTCGTAATATTGTTTACGTAAATTTAAATCGGTCGTATCGAGAGCTTTAGTTAACAGTAAATCAAATTCAGGATTACACCAGTTCGCTGGGTTTTTGCCACTGAAGGTCGCGGTGCAGCTAAGTAACGGGCTAAAAAAGTTATCAGGATCAGGCGTATCTGCTGCCCAACCTAATAATACACTGTCGTGACGGTGCTCGCCTATGCGTTGAATAAAGGTGTTCCACTCATACTCGACAATATTAACGTTAACGCCAATTTTGCGTAAATCGCTTTGCATCAGCTCTGCCATTTTTCGTGCATTGGGGTTATAAATACGGCTGACAGGCATAGCCCAAATGCTCATATCAAACCCTTTTGGAAAACCTGCTTCAGTTAATAATTTTTTTGCCAGTTGTGGGTCGAAAATTGGCATGTTCTTTTGTGGTTCAAACGCCCACGACGTGGGTGGTAATATTGACCGCGCACGAAGTCCATTACCATAGTAAACTGCCTGCATTATTTTTTCTATATCAATGGCATGCACTAAGGCTTGGCGTACTTTTAAGTTATCAAACGGAGGGCGTTCGGTATTAAATGCCCAATAACCTATGTTTAAGTTGGTTTCCTTTTCAACGTTAATATCATCTCGCTGAGCTAAAATACTTAACTGTGCACTGCTAGGATGCGCAGTTACGTCACACTCTTTGGTAAGAATTTTAGCAATACGCGTAGTGCCATTAGGGGTAATGTCGTACACCAACTGCTCAAGTGCCACCTCGTGTTTCCAATAGTCAGCGTTTTTATAAAAGCGTACTAAATGGTCTCGTCGGTATTCTTTGTAAATATAAGGACCGGTGCCAACTGGATATTGATCAAATAGGTTTTCTTGGTTGTTGGCTTTGAGCGCCATGGCATATTCTTTAGAGAGCACCACGGCGAAATCGGTCGCCATATTCGCTAAAAAACTGCTTTCTGCGTTAAATAATTCAAACCGAACTTGGTGATCAGAGACCCTGACAATTTTACGAATAAGTTGGTCAATACCCACACTTTGAAAGTAGGGGTAATTCGCATCACCGACAAAGTGATAGGGGTTGTATACATCAAATAAACGACTGAAAGTGAAAATGACGTCATCAGCGTTAAATTCGCGTGTTGGAGTAAAATACGCGGTGGTATGAAATTTAACCCCTTTGCGCAGAGTAAATGTGACAGACTTACCGTCTTTGCTAATTTTCCAGTCGCTGGCTAGTTCGCTTTTAAATTCGGCGGTCACAGGGTCAATACTAATTAACCGGTCGTACAACTGGTTAGCAATAATATCGATGGTTGATCCTGTGGTTGTGACTTGTGGATTGAACGACACAGGATTTGCCTCAGCGCAATAAACAAGGCCTTGGTTTTTTTCTTCTAAGATTTCTTCTTTACTATCAATGCAACCTACTAAACTCAATGATAATAAAGCAAGTAATAATTTACGCACCCGCACAACCTCTACTATTCCAGCAAATTGTATTTTTTCAAATAACCACGTAATTGATGATACGTTAAACCAAGTACTTCTGCAGTCTTCTTTTGATTAAATTGGCTATGTTCTAATGCTTTTTTTATTAATGTGATCTCAAATTCATTAGAGAGTATTTTTAAGTCACAAGGAAACTCAGGTTCTGCGTTACCTAAACTCGGTGTTACAGGCGCTTCTGTAGGCTGGGTGTTAACAACTTCATTTTGCACAGCAACAGGGGCTTGTGTATGTTTAATACGTGCTTTAGGTCTAAAGCGGCTTTCGAATGGGTCTAAAATAATTTTATGCACAGGGATGTGTTCATTGCCGTGGCGATAAAGGCTTCGCTCCACCACATTTTTAAGCTCACGCACATTACCCGGCCACTCATAACTAAGTAAACTTTCTTGTGCATTGCGAGTAAAACCACTAAATAGCTCCCACTCTAAGTCGCGTGCCATATTCATTGCAAATTGCTCAGCCAATAACATAATATCGTCTTGGCGTTCGCGCAGTGGCGGTAGAGTGATTACATCAAATGCGAGCCTATCGAGTAAATCGCTTCTAAATTCACCTTGCTGCGCTAAATGCGGTAAGTCTTCATTGGTCGCACAGACTAAGCGCGTATCTACTTTAACCGTTTGTTTGCCGCCAACACGCTCAAACTCACCATACTCTATTACCCTTAATAGCTTTTCTTGCACTAGGGCAGAAGTATTTGCCAACTCATCTAAAAATAAGGTGCCGCTATTAGCCCGCTCAAATCGGCCTTCATGACGTTTACTTGCGCCGGTAAATGCACCACTTTCATGGCCAAATAATTCACTTTCGAGTAGATTTTCGTTTAATGCCGCACAGTTGAGTTTGACGTAACTTTGATCCCAGCGCTTGGATAAAAAGTGTAAACGTGCTGCAATAAGCTCTTTACCGGTACCGCGTTCACCAATAATAAGTACGGGTTTATCTAGGTTTGCTAGCTGCGATACCTGATCAAGAACCGATAAAAAGCTGTCTGATTGGCCGAGCAAATTATCCTGTTGGCGATATTGACTCATATTTCCTAACTCTTAGTCATTTTTACTAACAGTTAGTGTATTTCATTATGATTGACAACAAAAGTAATTTGTAATTTGCATTTAACCATTTGAAATTTATTACTATTTTAAAATTAAAAAAGTTGGCAAGCATATTGATACTAATAAAAGCAGACACATTTAGATTAAATAATAGAGGTATATGTTATGGGAATTTTTTCACGTTTTGCAGACATTGTTAATTCTAATATCAATGCCATTTTAGATAAAGCAGAAGACCCTGAAAAAATGGTTCGTCTTATTATCCAAGAGATGGAAGATACACTGGTAGAGGTCCGCTCTACATCAGCAAAAACACTCGCTGAGAAAAAAGAATTAGTACGTCGCGTAGATACACTAAAAGCCCAAGTAAACGATTGGCAAGACAAAGCCGAATTGGCACTGAGCAAAGATCGTGACGATCTAGCACGCTCAGCATTACTTGAAAAGCAAAAATCAGCCGACGCAGTTGCTGCGGTAGAAAGTGAACTTGACCATGTAGAGTCTCATATAGAGAAGCTACAACAAGAGGTAACTACGCTACAAGAAAAGCTAGCAGATGCTAAGGCACGTCAAAAAGCGATTATTTTACGTCAACGCTCGGCTGAGTCGCGCCTTGAAGTTAAAAAAGCGCTTGATAGTTCTAAAGTAGAGGATGCACTTAATCGCTTTGAACGTTACGAAACCAAAATTGATGGGCTAGAATCTCAAATAGAGTCTTATGATTTAGGTAAACAAACGTTAGCTGATGAAATTGCAGACTTACAAAAGAATGAAAAGATTGATGACGAGTTAGCTGAACTTAAAAAGAAACTCGCAAATAAATAAAACGATAATATCAGGGGCCACGTGCCCCTGACATCAACATAGAATATGGATTGTCAGGAGAGGATTATGTTTGATCCAGAGATACTAGTTGCCCCCTTTATCTTATTTATGATTTTTGTTGCGCCACTGTGGTTAATTTTACACTACCGTAGCAAAAAGCAAGTAAGCCAAGGGTTGAGTGAGCATGAGCATCGCCAATTATTGGAGCTTGCACAAAAAGCTGAAAAAATGGCTGATAGAGTAGAAACATTAGAAGCGTTGCTTGATCAAGAGTCACCTCAGTGGAGACAAAAAGTATGAACACTAAACGCGAATTATTTAGAGACCCACAACGCGGCAAAATAGCTGGCGTATGTGCCGGTTTAAGTGACTACTTTAATATGGAGTTATGGTTAGTTCGCATTATATTTGTTAGTGCGGTACTACTAACCGGTGGCCCATTATTTGTGGTAGCGTACATTGCAGCATGGTTTATTTTAGATAAAAAACCTGCTGCAACACATAAAACGCATTCAACTTATAGCGATGACCCACTGGAAGTTAAGTTTAAAGTATGGCAAAAGGGCGAGCCACCTCGTCGTGCATTACAAGACTTAAAAGAGCGTTTAACGCGTGTTGATGTTCGCTTACAAGAGATGGAACGTTACGTTACCTCAAGCGAATTTACGGTCAGTCGTGAAATTAATAAACTTTAAAGGATTGATAGGCACCTTGTTTGTAACGTGAACAATTACGGCAGATAGGGTGCAAAACACTTTATGAGCCAATCATTTGCAAAAAAGACCTTTAAAACCTTTAAAGGCAAAGCACAAAAAGCCCTGCACCGTAGTTTAGACCAACATGTTAAGCTTGCCGTAACTGGGTTGAGCGGCAGTGGTAAGACCGCGTTTATCAGTGCGTTAGTTAAGCACTTAACCTCTCAGGCGAATGACAACAACTTACCTTTTTTTGATGTGATGCGCGAGCATCGTCATATTGCCACTAAAATTGTGCCGCAAGAGGCATTAAACGTGCCCACCTTTGACTTTAACCGTGCAATAAATACTTTACTGCCAATGGAAGGTGACCCTGCTTGGCCGGCGTCTACAGAGCGAATAAATACCCTGCGCTTAGCGATTAAATACCAAAGTAATGCGGGTCTGCGAGGTCATTTTTCACCGCAATCAACGTTATACCTTGATATTATTGACTATCCAGGTGAATGGCTGCTCGATTTACCTATGCTTGAACAAAGCTATACTGCGTGGTGTGAACAGCAATACCCATTATTAAATCAGTCTCCTCGCAGCGCTACCTCAGGCGATTTTTTACACGCCGTAGAGCAACTTGATTTACATGCCCCTGTGGATGAAAGTGAGCTTGCTAACATTGCACAACTTTATCAACGCATGCTGGTAGGGCTAAAAAAAGACACTAAACTTGCGATGCTACAACCAGGGCGAATGTTAATGCCAGGCGACTTGCAAGGTGCGCCGTTATTGTTATTTTTTCCAATTAATCCTGAAAAAATGAAAGACGATGTGGTGGCAGGTTCTAATTTAGCGCATTTAATTAAACGTTTTAACGCTTACGTGAAAGAAGTCGTTAAGCCATTTTATAATGAGCATTTTCGTCATTTTGACCGCCAAATTGTGTTGGTTGATGTACTCAGTGCATTAAATGAAGGCCATGAAACGTTGCATGAGCAAAGCCGTGTTATTAATCAATTGTTGGCCCATTTTAGTTATGGGGAGTCTGGCTTTTTTAAACGTTTATTCAAACCGAATATTGATAAAATATTGTTTGCTGCTAATAAGTCAGATCACATCAGCGCTAAGCATTATAAAGCGTTAGCCTTGTTACTAGACTCGCTGGTTAAAGAGCAAAGTAATCATTTAAAGTTTGATGGTGTACAAATTGAAACTATGGCTATGTCATCAATTACCGCAACCCAGCCTCGCCAAGTGGTTGATAAAGGTCAAACTCTTGATTGCGTTTACGGTAAACCTTTAAATGAGGATGAGTGGCTGACTTATTTACCACCAGAGCCGCCAAGTAGAATGCTTAATAAAAGTGAGTGGCCAGCGCAAGGGTTTGAATTTTTGTCATTTTCGCCGATGCCAAGCCCCGACAAACAACTTAAACATATTCGATTAGATCATGTGATGCAGTACCTGCTAGGAGATAAATTAACATGAGTGAGTCAACGCAACAGTTTCAAGCAGGGCGTCGTATTAGTGCACCAGGTATTGAGCAAAACGAGCCTGCGTTAACATCCGCTAAAATTATTGAACACGGACAAAGTGATTACACCTCTGAGGTTGAGGATGATGCGCTTGAGCCTGAAGTTGATTTAGATCCGGTGTATAAAAAGTCAAAATGGCAAACGCTAAAAGGCTTGTTTGCGCTCAGCTTTATTATTTTAGTACTGCTAGAGTTTGGGTTTTCTATTGTGCTTGCTTATCAGCAATCGCTTATTTTGGGCAGTATTTATTTAACCGCTGTGGTAAGCGGTGTGTTATTAATAACAAGATTGTTATGGCGAGAATATCTGATGTTGCGCAGTTTAAAGCGTAATCAGCTGCATCGCCATGAAGCCGATAGGCTATTAAACAGTGAGCAAGTGGGTGGTGCACTCCCTTGGCTTGAAAAATTGAACAAGCACCAGCAGTTAGACAATTTTGAAAACTTTAAAAACCAAGTTGCTACGCACCATAGTGATAAAGAAATAATGACACTTTACGCTAATAGCCTACTGGTAAGGCAAGACACCCAAGCTAAAAAGCTTATAAACCGCTTTGCAACAGAGTCAGCCTTATTAGTCGCATTAAGCCCTCTTGCGCTGGTGGATATGATGGCGGTGCTTTGGCGCGGTACAAAATTAATCGAGCAAATAGGTAAAATTTATGGCATTGGTTTTGGTTACGCCAGTCGCATTAAGCTCTACCGAATGCTGTTAAAGCAAGTCATGTTTGTAGGCAGTGCAGAGCTTGTATCTGATTTAGCGGCCACAGCACTTAGTGCTGAGCTATTAGGCAAACTTTCAGGGCGAGCCGCGCAAGGCGTCAGTGCGGGTATATTTACAGCTCGTATAGGCTATAAAGCCATGGAATTAAGCCGACCATTACCGCGTCTTGAAAATAAACGCAGCTTGTTAAAAGGCACTGTTCAAGGGATCGTGAGTAAAATTATGAGTCGCACTAAGAGAGCCGAGAGTAAATAGTTGGCAATATTTGTGTACAGCTTTTTGAGTGAAGTTTGCACAAATAGCCATCTGAGCATCCGGCATGCTTGTGATTTAAAGTGCGGTGCGTTTTATTTATGTAATTGACACACATAATAAAAACGAGAGCACACAATGAGCAAGCATCATCCACACACCCAATGTATTCATGGCCCACAAAAAGCCAATGATCCACATGGCGCATTAACCTCGCCATTATACCAAACATCGACATTTCATTTTGAAAATGCTGCGCAGGGTGCTGCACGGTTTGCTGGCGATGAGCCAGGTTATATTTATACGCGTTTGGGTAACCCTACCACCACTGAACTTGAACAAAAAGTGGCGCAATTAGAGGGCTGTGAGGCTGCAGCGGCAACGGCTACAGGTATGGGGGCGGTATCAGCTTCGGTACTGAGCTTTTTATCACAAGGCGATCACTTAGTAGCATCGAGTGCGCTTTATGGTTGCACCTTTGCTTTTTTTGCGCATATGTTGCCGCGTTGGGGCATTGAAGTCACCTTTGTGGATATGACCAATGAAGATGAGTTACGTGCTGCAATAAAGCCAAACTCAAAAATGATATTTGCAGAAACCCCGATAAACCCAACGATGGCTGTTATTGATTTAGCACTTATTGGTGATATAGCAAAACAGCATAATTTAATAAGTGTGGTCGACAATACCTTCTTAACGCCGCTGCTACAGTCACCTAAACAATACGGCATCGATATTATTATGCACAGTGCTACCAAGTATTTAAATGGTCACGGCGACGTAGTCGCAGGTATTGTGTGTGGATCCCTTGAGCACATTACACATATTAAAATGACGGTGTTAAAAGATATTGGCGCGACGATTAGCCCACACGATGCATGGTTAATTAACCGAGGCTTAAAAACATTAGCTATACGGGTAGAGCGTCATTGTCAGAGTGCGCAAACGATTGCTGAATATTTAGAGGCTCACCCTCAAGTGAGTAAAGTGTACTATCCTGGACTGAAGTCGCACCCAGGTCATCGGTTTATTGGTAAGCAAATGAAAGCTGCTGGCGGTGTTATTGCTTTTGAAATTAAAGGGAGTTTAACCGACGGTGAGCAGTTTATTGATAGCATGAAGCTATGTACTTTAGCGGTTAGCTTAGGCGATGCCGAAACACTTATTCAACACCCTGCATCGATGACCCATTCGCCTTACACGCCCGAAGAAAGATTAGCAGCCGGAATTAGTGATGGTTTAATTCGCTTATCTGTTGGGCTTGAAGATGTTAACGATATTATTAACGATCTCAACCAAGCATTTACTAAAATATCGTAAGGTGTAGCTTATTGTTTACAGGGTTTTCGATCTTTAAGTGCTGTTAAATATAGGGTGTGTTTTTATCTTTGCTTTGGTGTAATTATAAATTTACGATCTGTGCGATCTGCGAAAGTATTGATCTGAGTCAAGCTATTAAACTTTTGTTCACTTTTGCATAGTATGGCTACATCGAATAGCCGAGCACGTGGCTATTATTTTGACACCGATTTAGGGTTTAAACCCAAAGAAGGTATTTATGGCTAAAGCAAGTAATTACACCTCCAAAACACCAGATGAAAATGGCGTTATACATTGGAGCGATGAAGAAAATAAAATTTGGTCTGAGCTTGTAGCACGCCAACTTGCGTGCATTGAAGGCAAAGCCTGTGATGAGTACATGGAAGGGTTGAAAAAAATCAACCTGCCTCATGACCGTATCCCACAGCTTAGTGAGCTAAACGAAGTCCTATTAGCAACCACAGGTTGGCAAGTTGCACCTGTGCCTGCACTTATCGATTTTGATGAGTTTTTTAGGTTACTCGCTAACAAGCAATTTCCTGTAGCGACCTTTATTCGTAGCCGTGAAGAATTTGACTATTTACAAGAGCCCGATATTTTTCATGAGATATTTGGTCACTGTGCCATGCTAACCAATCCTGACTTTGCTGAATTTACCCATAAGTATGGGCAACTAGGTTACGCGGCAGAGAAAAAAGATCGCGTTTATTTAGCACGCATGTACTGGTTTACCGTTGAGTTTGGTTTGATGCAAACCGAAAAAGGATTACGTATTTACGGCGGTGGTATTTTATCAAGCCCAGGGGAAACCCAATACGTGTATTCAGATACACCAGAGATAAACTCAATGAATGTATTAGATGTACTGCGTACACCGTACCGTATAGATATTATGCAACCATTGTATTATACGATTAATTCGATTCATGATCTGTTTGAAATATCGCAAATGGATATAATGACTTTAGTTGAGCAAGCTAAGGCGCTTGGTTTACACGAGCCGAAATTTCCCCCAAAAGAAAAATTAGCTAGTTAGTTTTTTAATAAAAGTAACACTAGAATTAAGGATTTAAAATGTCTTCATTAAGTGAACAAAAATGTGAAGCCTGTCATGCAGATGCACCAAAAGTATCTGATGCAGAATTGGCTGAATTAATTAAAAAAATCCCTGATTGGGTGCCGGAAGTACGCGACGGTATTATGCAATTAGAGCGCGTTTATAAGTTTAAAAACTTTAAGCAGGCCATTGCATTTACTAATAAAGTTGGCGATATGGCTGAAGACGAAGGCCATCACCCTGGTCTATTAACCGAATGGGGTAAAGTAACTGTTACTTGGTGGAGCCATTCAATTAAAGGTTTGCATAAAAACGATTTTATTTGTGCTGCTAAAACAGATGACGTATTTAACGCCCTGTAATTAATTATATTTGAGTAAATAAAAAGGCACTTTACAGTGCCTTTTTTATTTTTAATTACCGTTTTACCAATATTGACTGCATCCGTTAAGCTTTATCGGTATTTAACATGTCATCATGTTCGGCCATATCCCAAGGAAGTTCGCCTGGACTATTACCTAGAAAGTGTAAGTAGTTCTCAAACTGATCAAGAATATCTTTCACAATATCATCTTCACTGTAGCCATAAACATCGTATGACAGACCACCACGACGTAAAAACACGTCGGCCTTATAATACATTTCATTATTATCATTATTTGGCCGCAGCTCTGAGTAAGCAAAGCTCGGCATAGGGTGCTCGGTAAGGCGAATATCATAAACAAAATCCACATGCTCATGACGTAGTACAGTTAAATGAGCGCGTCCTAAATCAGTATCAAATTCGACCACGGCATGCCATTGTCGAGATTTCAATTCTGCTTGTACGGCTTTCATTGCCTCAACTACTACACTGCCAATAAAAGTATGTACTTTTTCTTTATTAGGGTAATTAACCATAGCCGCTAAACGGCGTTTCCAATGGGATAGATCGATATTACGACCATTAAGTGAATGTGCTTGTAGACTGGTATCGCGATGGCCTTCAATTTTTAGAGCTCGCCAAAGCCCGGCAGTGGCAATTAACATAATAACAGCAAAGGGTAAGGCACTGGCTATGGTCATGGTTTGCAGTGCACTAAGTCCGCCTGCCACTAATAAGACAGCCGCCACAGCACCTTCTAGTACCGCCCAAAACACGCGTTGCCAAGCCGGCGTATTGATATTTCCACCAGAGGCGAGTGAATCAATGACTAAAGAGCCTGAATCAGATGATGTAACAAAAAAAGTTATGATCAGAATTACGGTGAGCAGTGAAATGAAAAATGACAGTGGTAACACTTCAAATAATTGAAATAACGCCACGGCATGATTTGCTTGTACATCACCAATGAGCGTATCAAAGCCTTCATTCATTATTAAATTCAGTGCTGTATCGCCAAACACTGAGAACCATAAAAAAGTAAAAATAGTAGGAACTAACATTACGCCAACAACAAATTGTCTGATGGTTCTACCGCGGCTAATTTTTGCGATAAACATCCCGACAAACGGCGCCCACGCAATCGTCCAGCCAAATATAAATAAAGTCCAGTTACCAATCCAATCACTGCGACTATAAGCTTGTAAATTAAAAGTACGCTCAACAATACCGCTTAGGTAGCTGCCGGTATTTTGTAAAAATGATTCTAAGATGTGAATAGTTGGGCCAATGAAAAACACAAAAGCCATTAGTGAAACCGCTAAGGTCATATTCACAATTGATAATCTCTTAACCCCTTTATCCATACCGGCAACTACTGAGAGCGTAGCTGCGGCAGTAATAACGGCAATGGTCGTAATTTGCACTGTGGTATTAATAGGGATGTTTGGCCATAAGTAATGTAGGCCTGCATTTATTTGGGTCACCGAAAGCCCTAGTGTAGTAGCAATACCAAATAAAGTACCTAATATGGCAAACACATCCACAGTATGGCCGATTGGGCCATAAATTTTATCGCCAATAAGTGGATACAAGGCAGAGCGAATAGACAGTGGTAAGCCATGGCGAAATGCAAAATAAGCAAGCACTAAACCAACAATTCCATAGATGGCCCAAATATGAAATCCCCAATGGAAAAAGGCAATTTGCATTGCCTGCTTGGCGGCATCAACGGTTTCAGCCGCCCCAGATGGCGGGGATGCGTAATGCAGCACAGGTTCAGCAACACCAAAGTAAAGCAGTGCCACGCCATAACCGGCAGAAAAGAGCATGGCAAACCATTCACCAAAGCTGTATTGTGGCTGTGCATGATCGGGGCCTAATTTTATATTCCCCCAACTAGAAGCCGCGACCGAGGCAATAAATACCAAGAAAATAGCGACAGACAACATATAAAACCAGCCAAAGGTTTCTGTTATCCACGCAAGGGCAACACTAAATGCCTGACCAGCGAGTTCAGGGTTACTACTTGTACCAATTACCAAAAGTAGAATAATAAATACTGCAGGCAAAAATACGGGTAGCAAAATGGTTGAGCGTAAAGCAGTTTTTGTCATATTAATCCTTAATATTAATTGCTAACTTTCAAGTATGCCTAACTACCTTATTATAAATTCACTATGGTTGGCTAATTTTGCAGCTTAAAAACGACACTTTTTTAAATTAAAGTTAATATTTACAGCAGATTGGTTTTAAAAAAGAAAGTAAGTGAAATTTGATATAGGAGTGTTAATGCCGCTGTTTTAGAGGGGGATAGACTTTTACATGCTAAGGACTAAATCGAGTCTTAGCGTTTCCAATTACATTGCTTTACCAGCTCAAACCAAGGGCTGGTAAAGTCCTTAGCGACAATAGAAGCGGGTAAGGTTACAGCTACATCTAGTTTGTTGGCTAAATAGCGCGCGACCAGTTGTTTCATTTTATCACTTTCTAATTGCTCATAAGCTGTTTGTAACTGTTGTTTGTCTTTTTGGCTTATAAAACCACCGGTCAAATTTTTGTAGCCTATTTCAAGCCAAAGAAGTAATGCTTGTTTTGCTTCGTTGGGAAAGGCATGGGTTAATGTGGCTGTTGGGCTATAGAGTCGCTCAAAGTTAATTTGCTGCTCTTGAATCAAAAAAACCATTAATAAATTAAGTCCGGTTGAGATTTGCCCCGCGCGTTTATCAATGTTTTGGTTATTACTTAATGCACTTCTAAAATAGCGCTCAGCTTCGGGTATATTACCCTCATCGAGGGCTAAATAACCTAAGTTACTCTCTATCAATGCGGTTACATTGGGAAGCTGTAATTGTGTGGTGATTTTATGGCTATCAAGGTACAAGGCACGCGCTTTTGCAAAGTCATCTTGCGAGCGAGCAACCAATGCCATACTGTTGGTGAGTGTTAACCGTTGACGATCGTTTTGCGCATATTTGTAAGCACATTTAAATGAATATTGGGCATCGTCTAAATATTCTGCATGGCGAAGCCATATTCCCAAGGCACTCATAATGGTGGTCAGCTTTTGTTTGAAATAGTCAGTTTGATGATGCTGAAATATTGCTTCAATCGATGTATAAAGCTTGTCATAGTGACTTGTAGGTACTGCTGTACGGGCATAGATAAGGTGCCAGCGAATAAATAATTCTGGCGGCATGAGTTGTAACCCTGTGAGGTTTTCTAAAATAGTAATAGATTGAGCTGGATTAACAGTAAGATAATCTTCGGCTTCGTCTAATTTTTTTTCAAAGGTATTGAAGTCATTAGCAAAGACGTGTTTTGAACATAATAATATCAACCAACTTATTACAAAAAGCCGCAACAACTTAACCTCGACAATCGAACTATGCGTTAATTCACTATAGTTGTAGGCATCTAACAAAGCAACGCAATTGCGATGAGCATACTCAACGATGTGGCTATCTGCTATAGCTAAAAAACAAAAAAGCCTTAAACCCAGAAGGGTTTAAGGCTTTTAAAGATTCAATTAAAGTTTAGCTAAAGTACTTAACTTTAAAAGTATCGTTGGGTTTCATTTCACTCAATCCAAGCACCGTATTACTCATCAATCGAGCGCAGTAGGGCATTAATGCCCACTTTTTCGCGAGTTTGTTTGTCTACTTTTTTCACAATAATAGCCGCATACAAGCTATGGCTGCCATCTTTTGAAGGTAGAGCACCTGGAACCACAACTGCGCCGGCAGGTACGCGGCCATAGTGAATTTCACCGGTTTCACGGTCGTAAATACGGGTACTTTGGCTGATGTAAACACCCATTGAAATAACGGCGCCTTCTTCAACAATTACGCCTTCAACAATTTCTGAACGTGCGCCAATAAAACAGTTGTCTTCAATGATGGTAGGATTTGCTTGTAACGGCTCTAAAACGCCGCCTATGCCTACGCCGCCAGATAAGTGTACGTTCTTACCAATTTGAGCACATGAGCCCACTGTCGCCCATGTATCAACCATGGTGCCATCGTCAACAAATGCACCGATGTTTACGTACGATGGCATTAATACGACATTTTTACCTACAAAGCTGCCTTTACGAGCAACGGCGTTGGGTACGACACGCATGCCGCCTTGCTGAAATTGCTCGGGCGTGTAGTCGCTAAATTTAAGCGGTACTTTATCGTAAAATTGATTCACGCCGTCGTTCATTGGCTGATTTTCACGAATTCTAAATGAAAGTAGTACTGCTTTTTTAAGCCACTGGTGAACAACCCATTCGCCTGAAATTTTCTCTGCAACGCGAGCAGCGCCGCTATCTAATAGCTCAAGCGCATCTATAATCGCTTGTTTAACATCGCTTGATACTGTAGCAGGGCTAATGCTGTCGCGGTTATCCCACGCATTTTCAATCATGGTTTTTAAATCTGACATAGTGTCCTCTTATTCAATTTCGGCGTTGAGTTTTTTACGTAATGCCTGATGAATTTTTGCTTGCTCTTCATCAGTCAGCGCTTGATATTCGTTATTTGATACCACAAAGAAATCTTCTGCACGTTCGCCTACCGTGGTAATACGTGCGGCATGTATGTGGAGTAAGTAAGCTTGAAAAACCTCGGCTATTTTAGTTAATAGTCCAGGTATATCAACCGCTTGAATTTCTATTAAGCTACGATCCTTACGAGGATGCGGGCGCAGTACAATTTTAGGTTTAATATTAAAGTCTTTAAAACGCTGTGATCGGCTCTTTTTAAAGCGTATTTTTTTACGTGGATCATGAAGCGCTTGCTCTAATCCGCGTTTAATCGATTGTGCGCGGCTACTGGCAATCGGCTCGCCGTTAACTTCTAAAATAACAAAGTTGAACAGTACGTAGCCATCTTTAGTGGTCAGTACTTGGGCGTGCTGAATTTGCGCTTTTTTAGAGCCAATAACACTAACCAGTCGAGCAAAGAGCGCACCTGAATAGGGGCTATAAGCAAACACTTGGGTACCGCCATGCATCGCTTTATTAGAAACGATAACACTGGGCTGGCTTAAATCAGTGCACTTGAGTAAGTGCTCAGTATGCCAAGAAATTTGTTGCTCACTAAAAGCGGTAAAGTAATTTGCTTTAAAACGGCTCCAAATTAAGTCAATTTGCTCCTCGTGATAATGCAAATTAAGCAGGCGTTGCTTAGCTTGGTGCTTTTTATCACGAATTTGGTCGCGTTGATCCATCGGGTTTTCAAGCCCAAGGCGCAAGGCGCGCTGTGTGTGCAAATAAAGCTCGCGCAGCAGCGTGTTTTTCCAGTCATTCCATAGGTTGTCATTGGTGGCTCGAATATCAGCCACGGTTAAACAATAGAGGTAATCGAGTTGGCGTTCGGTTTTTACTCGCGATGCAAAATCTTTTATTACATCGGGGTCGTTAATATCTTTACGTTGCGCAGTTACCGACATAAGTAAGTGGTTGCTTACCAACCACGCTATGAGCTTACCATCTGAAGAAGCAAAACCATGCAGCTTTGAAAACGTTATGGCATCAACAGCGCCCAGCTCTGAGTGATCTCCTCCTCGCCCCTTAGCAATATCATGAAAAATACCAGCTAAATACAGTAATTCGGGTTTATCCATGCGCGTGACTATTTCACTGCAAATTGGAAATTCACTAATGCTGGTTTTATCGAAGTATTGGTAAATATTATTAATTAATTTATGGGTATGTTCATCTACGGTATAGGCATGAAACAAATCAAACTGCATTTGGCCAAAAATATTGCGCCACTGCGGAAGGTAAGCTGCAATCATGCCGTGCTTATGCATTAGCGTAAACGCACGGCCCATACCGTTAGGGTGCTTTATAATACGTAAAAAAGCTTCGCGGCACGCGGCATAATCTTGTAAGTCACCTAATAAGCGACGACGTACTTGGCGGATAGTTCGAATAGTGCTTGGGTATATATGGGTAATTTCTGGGTGATCAGCAATGTGCTCAAATAATACAAAAAGTTGGTCACGCCTAAAAAATACTGACGGACTTTTTACCCGAATTTGATGGCCAACGCGTTCAAAATTACGATCAAGTTCTTCAACAGTGGCTTGGCTGCTGTCTGGTGAAATACTTTGCTCAAAGTACGAAAGTAGCATTTGATTAAGTTCACGAACCCGGCTCATTATTCTGAACAAGCGTTTCATCATGCGCTCAACAGAGGCTTTTCCATCACTACCAAAACCCAAAATTTCAGCCGCTTGCGGTTGGTGATCGAATAATAAACGGTTTTCTGAGCGACCTGCGGCTAAATGCAAAGCAAAGCGAATATTCCATAAATTTTCAAGGCACTCTAACAGTTCTTGGTATTCTTCGTGAGTTAGGTAGCCGTGATTTATCAACTCTTGCAAGGTTTCGGCTCTAAAGTGTTTTTTTGCAACCCAAATAATGGTTTGTAAGTCGCGCAGCCCGCCTGGATTTTCTTTTATATTAGGCTCTAAATTATAAGCCGTACCATGACATTTTTTGTGGCGTAAATTTTGCTCTTGTACTTTTGCAACAAAGAACTCTCCAGAGCCCCATACAGGCCTTTCGATGAGGTGACTTTTGAGCTTTTCGAATTCAATATGGTTGCCGAAAATTAATCGGCTTTCTAGTAGGCTGGTGGCAAAGGTAACATCTTCACGTTTTTGCTCTATGGCTTGTTCAATGGTGCGTACACTGTGACCTATTTCTAAATTAAGATCCCACAGCATAGTGACAAACTGGCCAATTTTTTCGCAAATATCGTCGTTGGGTTGCTGGGTAACAAGCAGTAAAAAGTCAATGTCGGAGTAGGGATGAAGTTCACCGCGACCATAACCTCCTACAGCAATTAAAGCGAGATCTGGCTCGTGGGCTAAATCGAAAACATGAAAGAGTTTAATCAGTAACCGGTCTATAAATTCTGCACGGGCGTTTATTAGATTACCAACGGGTTGTTTTGAGAATTCATTATGCAACCATTTATAAAAATAGGCAGAGCAATCGCGGTATTCGCTAAGTTGCTGAGCATCATTGAGCAACTTTTTTACTTTGTTAGGTAATGCCACTTAGGCTGGCTCCTATATATGGACTGCATTATAAGTCTTGGATTAAGTTATTTTTATACTGTGTTTGCTGCAAAGGGAATAAATCATGTTATTTCCCTTTGCAGCAAACCACTTAATCTGTGAACAGGCTAAAGCCTGCTTAGTATCATGATTAAGCGCACACTAAGATTAGTGCTCGATGATTCTATCGATAGTATCATCTGATCGTAGTGTTAAAATTTCAACACCATTTTCAGTTACCAGTAAGGTATGTTCCCACTGAGCTGATAAACTACGGTCTTTTGTTACCACAGTCCAGTCGTCTTTTAGTAATTTACATTGGCGTTTGCCTGCATTGACCATGGGCTCGATTGTTAAACACATACCGGCTTTTAATGTTTCGCCTGTACCTGGTTTTCCGTAGTGCATTACCTGTGGTTCTTCATGAAATTCACTGCCAATACCGTGCCCGCAGTATTCACGTACGATAGAGTAATTAAAGCTCTCTGCATATTTTTGAATAGCTGCACCAATATCACCAAGGCGAACACCCGGTTTTACCATTTTAATGGCAAGGTAAAGGCTTTCTTGAGTCACTTCTGCAAGGCGTTTGCCTTGAATGTTAGGTGTGCCAACATGGAACATTTTTGAAGTATCACCATGGTAACCATCTTTAATAACAGTAATGTCAATATTGACACTGTCACCGTCTTTTAATGCTTTGTCGTTCGGAATTCCGTGACAAATTACATGATTTACTGAGGTACAAATTGATTTTGGAAAACCATGATAATTAAGAGGAGCAGGAACGGCATCTTGCACATTAACAATATAATCATGACAAATTGTATTTAGCTCATCGGTGGTGATACCTGGTACCACATGTGGTTCGATCATTTCTAGCACATCAGCAGCCAAACGGCCGGCTACACGCATTTTCTCGATTTCTTCAGGGGTCTTAATCACAGCGCTCATTGAGGCTCCAAAGTTGCGTTTTTAGATGATTATCGTCGCACAATTTTTGCACGAGACGTTGAGTATTTAATTTTAATATGGTATAAAGCGCGCCGTCTTTTTACAAATAAATTCTTAAATGATTTTTTGTATTTAAGGCAAACACAATTTTATTTTAACACACACACGTATCGTCACATACACTTGGGTGCATTTCAGTTTCATTTAACTGCGGTGTTGGTGCTATGGGATATGTGGAGGCCTAACCCTAAACAACTTAGAGGATTTACAAAATGGCAAACGTTTCAATGCGCGATATGCTTCAAGCTGGTGTTCACTTTGGTCACCAAGCACGTTACTGGAACCCTAAGATGAAGCCTTTCATCTTCGGCGCACGTAACCGTGTACATATCATCAACCTTGAGCAAACTGTACCAATGTTCAACACTGCACTTAAGTTTTTATCTAGTGCTGCTGCAAACAAAGGTAAAGTTCTTTTCGTTGGTACTAAGCGCGCAGCAAGCGAAGCAGTAAAAGAAGCTGCTTTACAAAGCGATCAATTCTTCGTTAACCACCGTTGGTTAGGCGGCATGTTGACTAACTGGAAAACAGTTCGTCAATCAATCAAGCGTCTTAAAGACCTTGAAGCTCAAAGCCAAGACGGTACTTTCGAGAAGTTAACTAAGAAAGAAGCGTTAATGCTTACTCGTGAAATGGACAAGCTTGAAAAAAGCCTTGGTGGTATTAAAAACATGGGTGGCCTTCCAGACGCTATCTTTGTAATCGATGCTGACCACGAGCACATTGCTATCCGTGAAGCTAACAACCTAGGTATCCCAGTTGTTGCAATCGTTGATACTAACTCTAACCCAGACGGTGTTGATTACATCGTGCCTGGTAACGATGATGCTATCCGTGCAATCAACCTTTACACTAGTGCTGTTGCAGCTGCGATCACTGAAGGCCGTGAGAGTAACATCGTTGCTCAAGCTGAAAAAGATGACTTCGTAGAAGCTGAGTAATTAGCTGTCATCAAGTCTTCATCTTCTAAAGGTGAAGACTTGCTATTCTTGTGGAGCGGGTAACCCGCTTATCTAAACCTGATTTCAGATTTGAGGATTTACTAATGGCTGTAACTACTGCCCTAGTTAAAGAATTACGCGAGCGTACTGGCGCTGGCATGATGGATTGTAAAAAAGCGTTAACTGAGACTGATGGTGACATCGAGTTAGCGATTGAAAACATGCGTAAGAGCGGTGCTGCAAAGGCTGCTAAAAAAGCAGGTAACATCGCTGCTGAAGGTACTATCATCATCAAGCAAAACGCGGGTGTTGCAGTACTTGTAGAAGTTAACTGTCAAACTGACTTCGTAGCTAAAGATGCAAGCTTCTTAGCGTTTGCTAATAAAGTTGCAGATGCTGCTATTGCTGACACTTCATCTATCGAAGACTTACAAGCTAAGTTTGAAGAAGATCGTGTTGAGCTAGTAACTAAAATTGGTGAAAACATCAATGTACGTCGTCTTCAGTACATCACTGGTGAGCAACTAGTTGAGTACCGTCATGGCGAGCGTATTGGTGTTGTTGTTGCAGGTGTTGCTGATGAAGAAACACTTAAGCACGTTGCAATGCACGTTGCTGCTTCAAACCCAGACTACCTAACGCCAGATGATGTACCTGCTGATGTTGTTGAAAAAGAAAAGCAAGTACAAATCGACATCGCGATGAATGAAGGCAAGCCTGCTGAAATCGCTGAGAAGATGGTTGTTGGTCGTATGAAAAAATTCACTGGTGAGGTTTCTCTTACTGGTCAAGCTTTCATCATGGAACCTAAAAAGTCTGTTGGCGAAATTCTTAAAGAGAAAAACGCAACAGTTACTGGCTTTGTACGTATGGAAGTTGGTGCAGGTATCGAGAAGAAAGAAGAAGATTTTGCTGCTGAAGTTGCTGCTCAAATTGCAGCTGCTAAAGCTAAGTAAGATTAGCTATTTGTGATGCCAAAGGAAAATACATGCAATTAAAGTACTATTTGCTTTTGCGTCACGCTTAGAAATTCTTTAAAATAACCGCGCTTTTATGTTTAACATAAGCGCGGTTATTTTTTATCCATAATTCAATAAAAGTTGGCCCCAAAACTATGACTATCAATCGCAAACCTATTTTTAGACGTGTTCTTCTCAAATTAAGTGGTGAAGCTTTAATGGGAGACGAAGGCTTCGGCATCGACCCTAAAGTTTTAGATCGTATGGCACAAGAAATTAAAGAGCTCGTAGAACTCGACGTAGAAGTGGGTTTAGTTATTGGTGGCGGTAACTTTTTACGTGGTGGCTCACTAGCCGAAGCGGGTATGAACCGCGTTGTTGGCGACCACATGGGAATGCTTGCAACTGTCATGAATGGTCTTGCTATGCGTGATGCGTTGCACCGTGCATTTGTAAATTGCCGTTTAATGTCAGCCATTCCTTTAAATGGCGTATGTGATGCGTATAACTGGGCAGAAGCCATTAGCTTATTAAAAACAGGTCGTGTAGTTATTTTTGCAGCTGGTACGGGTAACCCGTTCTTCACAACTGACTCTGCAGCGTGTTTACGTGGCATTGAAATTGAAGCTGACACAGTAATTAAAGCAACCAAAGTAGATGGTGTATTTAGCGATGATCCGGTTAAAAACCCAGATGCGACACTTTACCGTCACTTAAGCTACAATGAAATTATTGATAAAGAACTAAAAGTAATGGATTTAGCGGCATTTACATTAGCTCGCGACCATAATATGCCATTGAGCGTATTTAATATGAATAAATCAGGCGCATTAAAACGCGTAATAATGGGTGAAGAAGAAGGGACCCTTATTTCTTCACAAGCCTCAGATGAAGTTAGTAACTAGATTAGGATTAAACCGTGATTAACGATATTCAAAAAGATGCGCAAGCGCGCATGCAAAAAAGTGTAGCAGCACTTGGTAGTCAATTATCTAAAATTCGTACTGGCCGTGCTCATCCTGCAATTTTAGACGGCATCATGGTGTCGTACTACGGCGCACCAACACCGTTAAACCAAGTTGCAAATGTAACAATTGAAGACTCACGTACATTGGCTATTGGTGTATTTGATAAGTCATTAGCGCAAGCTGTTGAAAAAGCCATTATGGCATCTGACCTTGGTTTAAATCCAATGTCTGCAGGTACAGTGATCCGTGTACCACTTCCTCCATTGACTGAAGAACGTCGTAAAGATTTAATTAAAATCGTACGTGGTGAAGTAGAAAGCGGTCGTGTTGCCATTCGTAACATTCGTCGTGATGCAAATGGCGATATTAAAAACTTATTAAAAGATAAAGACATCTCTGAAGATGAAGCGCGTCAAGCTGAAGATGCTATCCAAAAAATCACTGATAAGTTTATCAAAGAAATGGATACGCAACTAACAGCGAAAGAAGCTGAGTTGATGGAAATCTAATTGCTAATCTAGGCTCGGATTAACAGCTTTACTAAAGTAACTAAGTCGTTGTTTATATGCCTTCGCACTTAACTTTAATTGTTTGATTTTAAAGGGTAACAGATTGTGTTTACTCTTTACTATTGGCTCGATTATCAGTAAATACAAGGTTGTTAGCTGTATAATTATTTGCTTTATGTAGATTTATTATCACGGGTACAGGTTAAAATTATTAGTTTTGAAACGCCGTCTGGGGTATACTAGGCGGCGTTTTTTTATGGAATACACAAAATTTATGGTTCTAGACGCTGATACAATTTCACAGCAATGTTTACCTAAACATGTTGCCATCATCATGGATGGGAACGGGCGTTGGGCACAAGCTAGAAATAGACCTCGTGTATATGGGCATAAAAAAGGCGTGGATGCAGTTCGTCAATCCGTGCAGTTTTGTACTAAATTAGGAATACAATCGTTAACCTTATTTGCTTTTAGTAGTGAAAACTGGCGCCGCCCTGAAGACGAAGTAAATACACTTATGGAGCTTTTTTTATTTGTACTGAGTAAAGAAGTTAAAAAGCTGCAAAAAAATAACGTAAAACTAACCATCATTGGAGATTTATCTCGATTCTCTGAAAGCTTGCGCGCTAAAGTACATACAGCTCAAGAACTAACAGCGAACAATACCGGGCTGCACTTAAATGTTGCGGCAAATTACGGTGGTCGCTGGGATATGACTCACGCTGCTAAGCAAGTTGCTTTACAAGTAGCGAATGGAGAAATTGACCCAGCAGATATTACAGAAGAACATATTGCACAGCATATGAGTATGGCAGATCAAGCTCAGCCTGATTTATTGATCCGTACCGGTGGCGATGTCAGAATTAGTAACTTTTTACTTTGGCAGGCAGCCTACGCTGAACTTTATTTCACAAATACACTTTGGCCTGATTTTAATGAAGCTGCTTTTGCAGAGGCCATTGCATGTTACGTTGCCAGAGAGCGACGTTTTGGTTGCACGGGCGAACAAATAAAACAATTACTCGCTCAAACCTAAAATAGATTAAGGGTCATCATTTTGTTAAAACAACGTATTTTAACCTCACTAGTGCTAGCGCCATTAGCACTGGCTTTGGTTTTTTACACCCCACTAACGTTATTTAGTTATTTTGCGGGTGCTATTGTATTAATGGGCGCGTGGGAGTGGTCTGCCTTTATGGGACTATGCGATAAGCCAAAACGTGGCGCCTTTGTATTATTAGTGGCAGTATTACTAGGGTTACTCAATTTGCATTGGCCTATAGAGACTCTATGGCAAAATGGTCAACTTGTAGGCGATGCTAATTACTTATTTACCTTGTCGTTTTCTTGGTGGTTGGTAGCCAGTTATTTAGTGTGGCGTTACCCTGCTATGGCCAAAGGGTGGAACGAAGGGCTTGTGATGCGCGGCATTGCTGGTTTGTTGACCTTAATACCGCTATGGCTTGCACTTAACACACTGCGTAGTGCGCAATATACTGAATCTACTCACTATGGCTCTGTGCTTATTTTAGTTGTATTAGGCATTGTATGGAGTGCCGATATAGGCGCTTACTTTACAGGTAAAAGTTTTGGTAAACATAAGTTAATGCCTAAAGTTAGTCCAAATAAAACCATAGAAGGCCTCGCAGGTGGCGTGGTTGCTGCGGTGTTATTTGTACTGGCTTTTTGTTATTACACTAACGTTGATACCTCTGTATGGCCTATTTATGCAGTTATGACAGCGTTTATTGCCTTGTTTTCTGCGGTAGGTGATTTACTTGAGAGTATGTTTAAGCGCGAAGCGGGACTTAAAGATAGCGGCAGTTGCTTACCAGGTCACGGTGGTATTTTAGACCGTATTGATAGTTTAACTGCGGCAGCACCGATGTTTGTTATTTGCTTTGCTTGGACGCTTAGCTTATGAGTGCTGTGCAACAACTGGTTATTTTGGGTGCGACGGGGTCGATAGGTCTTAGCACGTTAGATGTTGTTGCAAGAAACCAACAGCAATTTAAAATTTTTGCATTGACCGCAGGACAAAATGCAAAAAAAATGGCTGAACTGTGTATAGCTCACCAGCCTCGTTATGCTGTAATGGCATCTGAATTGGCGGCTAAGCAGCTTTCTGCGCTTTTAAAGCATGAGAGTAAAACACAAGTAATGCATGGCGAGAAAGCCATGAGTGAGCTCTGTGCTCATGGTGATGTTGATACGGTTATGTCAGCGATTGTTGGTGCAGCCGGATTACTCCCTACCTTGAGCGCTGTTGAAGCGGGCAAAAAAGTATTGCTTGCCAACAAAGAGTCACTGGTGATGTCGGGTCAGTTATTCATTGATAAAGTTAAAAAGCATCAAGCAACTTTATTACCCATCGACAGCGAACATAATGCTATTTTTCAGTGTTTACCTGGTGCGTTACAAAATACCCAAGGTGAAGCAAAACTTGAGCATCATGGGGTTAGCAAAATTTTACTAACCGGTTCTGGTGGCCCATTTTTAAACCGTGATATTAATACGCTTGGTAGCGTTAGCGTCAATGAAGCGGTTGCTCACCCTAATTGGTCTATGGGGCAAAAAATATCGGTAGACTCAGCTACAATGATGAACAAAGGCTTAGAGTTTATTGAGGCAAAATGGTTATTTAACTGTGATGCAAGCGATATTGATGTGGTGATTCATCCTCAAAGTATTATCCATTCTATGGTGCAATACCAAGATGGCTCTATTTTAGCGCAAATGGGTAACCCTGATATGCGCACCCCGATAGCACATGCACTTGCCTTTCCACAGCGAATTGATGCGGGTGTTAAACCATTAAACTTTTCTGATATTTGTGATTTTTCGTTCACCAAACCTGATTTCTCGCGCTACCCTAATTTAAAATTGGCAATTGCCGCGTGTGATGCGGGACAGGGCGCAACCACTACGGTGAATGCTGCCAATGAAATGGCTGTAAATGCATTTTTGCAGGGGCAAATTAGTTTTACTGATATTTATAAAGTGAATGCGAAAACGTTAGAGGCAGCAAAGTTTACCAATGTGCAAACGCTCGATGAAATTTTAGAGTGTGATCGTTTAGCACGTTTGAGCGCAGCGCAGTTTATAACCAAAGTGGTGCATTAAAATGTTCGATTTTTTTTGGAATTTAGGCTCGTTTATACTCGCACTCGGTATTCTAGTGACCGTTCATGAATATGGTCATTTCTGGGTGGCACGTAAGGCGGGCGTTAAAGTACTGCGCTTTTCAATTGGTTTTGGTAAACCCTTACTAAAATGGTACGACAAATACAATACTGAATACGTGATTGCGGCAATCCCACTCGGTGGTTACGTAAAAATGTTAGACGAGCGTGTTGATGAAGTACCCGAAAACCAACGTCATTTATCGTTTAATGCTAAATCAGTTCAAGCCCGCATAGCCATTGTGGCAGCAGGGCCGATGGCGAACTTTTTGTTCGCTATTTTTGCTTTAGCGGCCATGTACATGGTAGGTGTGCAAACCATAAAACCTGTTGTGGGTAGTGTTGTTGAAGGCAGCCGAGCTGAACAGGCCGGTATTATGCCAACCCAACAAATTATTAAAATTGGTGATGACGACATAAGTAATTGGCAAGATGCGACCTTTTCTTTGATGTCTCATTTAGGTGATAAAAGCGTTGCCGTAACCTTACGTAACGAAAATTATCAGCAAACAGTGCAAACACTTAACCTAGATGGTTGGAAGCTTGATCAACAAGATGTACCGCCGCTCAGTTCGTTAGGTATTGTACCGTTTCGTCCTCAGGCAACCTTAGTTATTGCCGCTATTACTAAAAACTCAGCTGCTGAACAGGCTAATTTACAGGTTAACGACGTTATTTTAGCTGTGAATGGTGAAACAATGAGCGGTTGGCAGCAATTAGTTAATCTTATTACTCAATCGGCTAACAAATCCTTACAATTTAGTGTAAAAAGACAAGATAGTATAAAAACAATAACAGTTACTCCAAAGCGCCGGGTCGTCAGTAATGGCATAGAGCAAGGCTTTTTGGGTGTTGCTCCCGTTGTAGAGCAGTGGCCTGATGATTTTGTAGAGACTAGACATTATGGGCCACTAGATAGTATTGTGCTGGGCACAAAAGAAACATGGCGTTTAATTACGCTGAGCTTTGACATGATAGGTAACTTAATAACAGGCCAAGTGTCGGTTAAAAACCTAAGTGGACCCGTCGGCATAGCCGTAGGCGCCGGCACCAGTGTTAGTTATGGATTAGTCGCATTTTTAAGCTTTTTAGCTTTGATAAGCGTTAACTTGGGAGTATTTAATTTACTTCCTCTGCCAGTGCTTGATGGTGGGCACTTAATGTATTACATAATTGAACTTTTTCGTAAAAAGCCAGTCTCTGAAAAGACACAAGAGTTTGGTTTTAAAGTGGGAGCCTTGCTACTCATTTTTCTAACATGTTTCGCTTTGTTCAATGATGTATCCCGCTTGTAGTTATGTAAGCGTGGTAACGACAAATTAGAACACGATTGTAAAGCTCGTAAATATTTAATTTCCGATGCTAAGCGGTAATACAGTTGTAAAGGATAAAGATAATAAAATGGCTATAAAAAAACATTTGGTAGTTTCAAGTTTATTGGGTGCAAGCTTTGCAGCCCTAGGCCAAAGCTCCTTTATTGTTGAAGATTTAAAAGTTGAGGGATTGCAACGTGTTGCACTTGGTGCTGCATTAACGCATATTCCTATTAACGTGGGGGACAATGTTGATGAATATACAATTTCAAAAACAATTAAGTCACTTTATCGCTCTGGTCACTTTGACAATATAAAAGCGTTACGCGATGGTAATAGCGTTATTTTTAAAGTAACTGAACGTCCAACCATTAGCTTTATTGAATTTGAAGGCAATAAAGACATAAAAGATGAGCAGTTAAATCAGTCACTCGATCAACAAGATATTCGCCAAGGCGAGCAGCTTGATAAAACGGTAATCGATAACATCGAAAAAGGCCTGATTGAATTTTTTCACAGTATTGGTAAATACAATGCAAAAGTGGAGATCAGTGTCACTAAATTACCACGTAATCGCGTTAAATTAAGACTTGAGTTTGACGAAGGCGATGCAGCCTCGATTCGTCAAATTAACTTAGTGGGTAATGAGCTTTTCTCAAACGAAGAATTATTGCAACTAGTTGAGTCGCAGCAAGACTTACCATGGTGGCAGTTTATGGGTAGCGACCGCTATCAAAAACAAACCATTGAAGGCGATTTAGAGAAAATTCGTAGCTTTTATTTAGACCGTGGTTATTTGCGTTTTAATATTGATTCAACTCAAGTATCAGTGAGTCCTGAGCGTGAATCGGTTTATGTAACGGCAAATATCACCGAAGGTGTAAAATACAAAGTGAAAGGCTTTGATTTTATCGGTGATTTACTCGGCCGAGAAGAACTAATAAAAAGTGTTATTCCACTTCGTACCGGAGAGCTCTATAACGGCTCGGTGGTGACTTCTTCAGAAGAGTTTATAAAAAGTTACTTAGCTCGTTTTGGATATGCTAACGCTGAAGTACGCACCATTCCAGAAATTGATGATGAAAACCAAGAAGTACAACTAACTTTGTCAGTTGACCCTGGAAAACGTGTTTATGTTCGTCGAATTATTGTAGGTGGTAACCAAAATACAGCTGATGAAGTACTACGTCGTGAAATGACACAGCTTGAAGGTGCATGGCTATCTAACCAAAACCTTGAGCGTTCTAAATTGCAAATTCAACGCTTACCTTATATGGAAACTGTTGACTTTAACGTAGTGCCTGTTCCAGGTGTAGATGACCAAGTAGATGTTGATTTTACTGTTAAAGAGCAATCTGCGGGCAGCTTCAATGCCGGTCTTGCTTATGGTTCGTACCTAGGTCTGCAATTTAATATTGGTGTAACTGAATCTAACTTTTTAGGCACAGGTAACCAAATTGGTTTTAACATTAATACCTCGCGTGGCTCTGAGCGTGTCAGTGTGTCGTACACAGACCCTTACTTTACGCCAGATGGCGTATCGCAAGGCAGCAGCGTTTTTTACAGTAACTACGATGCTAGCCAGTTTAGCTTGATTGACTATAAGTCAAAAAGTTATGGCCTTGGGACAAACATTGGTTTTCCAATTGATGCCATTAACCGTATTAACTTTGGGGTTCGTTGGATAGAAGAAGAACTATCAGATATCGCTGAATATGAGCAAACACGTGTATTACGTGAAACCTTTCTCGATCCAGAGAATCCTGATGCGGGCTTTGAGTTTACTAAGTATGAGTTAAGTGTAGGTTGGTCGCGTGTAACGGTAAACCGTGGTTTATTCCCAACCGCTGGCTCAAGACAAACATTAAACCTAACAGCAACAACGCCGAATTCAGATTTAAAATACTTTAAATTAAATTACGATTCACGTTTTTACTGGCCGATTTCAAACGATCATCGTTGGGTGTTCTCAACGCGTGCGGCATTAGGTTACGGTAATGGTTATGGCTCTACTAACGGGTATGAGCAGACGCTGCCATTCCAAGAGTATTTCCGTATTACAGAAATGGAACTACGTGGCTTTGATAGAAATACTATCTTACCGCGTGCAGTATCACGAGTACCGCAATCTATACCAGGCACGCCATCGGGTGATGGTACAACCACAGGTAATATTGGTGGGGCGTCAGAGTTTGACGTGCTAATACCACAAGGTCGTATTGGTGGTAATGCTAAAGCAGTGGCAGGTATGGAGCTTATTGTTCCTACACCGTTCTTAGATGAAGAAAACACCAGTTCGGTGCGTACGAGTTTCTTTGTTGACGCTGCCAATGTATGGGATACCGAATTCAGTGTTGATCGCTATCAAAACTTAGGTATTGATGAGCGTGCAAAATTAGATGATTATTCAGACCCAATGCGCTTTAGGGTTGCAACCGGTTTATCATTACAATGGATCTCACCTATGGGTCCTATGCTGATCAGCTTTGCGTATCCGTTGCAAAAAGAAGAAGATGACGATACCAAGACCATCAGTTTTAATATTAGTAACACTTTCTAAAGGAGTTTTTTGTGAAAAAATTATTCAAATCAACAGCTGTTGCCGTTTTAGCTACACTTATGATGGGTACATCAGTTAATGCTTTTGCTCATAAAGTGGGTATTGTAGATATGCAAGAAATCTACAAGCAGCTTCCACAAATGGCTAAAATTGAACAGTCTTTACAAACTGAATTTGCTGAGCGTCGTCAAGAGCTTGAAAAGTTACAAGGCGATATTCGCTTTGAAGCTGAAAAGTTTAAGCGTGAAAGCACCACAATGAGTCAAGATCAAAAAGACGCATTACGTGATAAAATTCAAGGTATGCAAAAAAACCTTGCTGAAAAGGGTCGTCCGTTAGAGCAAGAAATTAAAGCACGTCAAAATCAAGAGTTGGCTAAAGTTCAGACTTTAATCATTGAAACTATCCAAGAGATTGCTAAAAAAGGTGACTTTGACGAAGTTAAAGTAAAAGACACAACAATTTACTTTAACCCTAAAGAAGTAACTGATCTTTCTGATAAAGTTGTAGACGCTGTAAGTAAGAAATAATTAATCTATGCAAAATTATACGCTTTCGCAAATTGCGGAACTTCTAGGCGCTGAGCTTCAAGGTGATGGCGCTTTAGAAATAAAAAAAATAGCGACACTTGCAAATGCCCAGACTGGGCATATTGCATTTTTAGCGAACAAGAAATATCGCTCTCAGCTTGAAACAACACAAGCCAGTGCTGTGATACTGGGCCCTGAGGATGCGCCTTATTTTTCAGGCAACAAAATCATCGTCGCCAATCCGTATGTGAATTACGCTAAACTCGCTCAGTTAATGGATACCACGCCACGTAGTGCCATTAGTGGTATACACCCAAGTGCGGTTATACATGCCAGTGCGCAAGTCAGTAAAAGCGCATCCATAGGCGCGAATGTTGTAATTGAAGCTGACGCTGTGATTGGCGATAACGTACAAATTGGTCCGAACAGTTTTATTGGTGAACGTGTTAAAATAGGCTCAGGCACCAAACTATGGTCAAGTGTGAGCGTTTATCATGATGTTGAGATTGGCGCAGACTGTTTATTTCAAGCGAATACTGTTATTGGCAGCGACGGTTTTGGTTATGCGAATGAACGTGGTCAATGGCTTAAAATTCCACAACTAGGCTCAGTGATCATTGGCGATAAAGTCGAAATTGGTGCAAGCACCACCATAGATCGTGGTGCACTCGATGACACTATTATTCACAGTAACGTTATTATTGATAATCAGTGTCAAATAGCACACAACGTTGAAGTTCAGTCAGGCACTGCAATTGCCGGTTGTACTGTACTTGCAGGCAGTGTCAGCATAGGTAAAAATTGCCAGATTGGCGGCATGACCGCAATTAACGGTCACATGTCTGTATGTGATGGTGTTATAATTACTGGTATGAGTATGGTGACTAAATCAATCACCGAACCGGGTATTTACTCATCCGGTATGCCTCATACGACTAACAAAGAATGGCGAAAATCAATTGCTCATTTGCGTAACCTTTCAGACATGAAGTCACGTCTAAAAGCGCTTGAAGCATTGAATAAGTCATGAACGTTGAACACTAATAAGGATGCTATTTTGGCAAACGAATTAAATAGCCTTGATATTCAAGAAATTTTAAGTTTATTACCGCACCGTTACCCGATGCTTCTGATTGATCGCGTTATAGATTTCACCCCTGGTGAATCGTTACATGCAATTAAAAACGTATCGATTAATGAACCCATTTTCACCGGCCATTTCCCAAACCAGCCGATTTTTCCTGGTGTGCTAATATTAGAGTCAATGGCACAAGCAACGGGTCTATTAGGGTTTAAAACGGTTGAAAATCGTAATGAAAACGAACTTTACCTATTTGCAGCCGTAGACAATGCTCGTTTCAAGCAGCCGGTTGTGCCAGGTGATACCATGCATCTTCATGTTAAGTTTTTGAAAGAGCGTCGTAACATATGGAAATTTGCGGCTGAAGCTAAAGTTGACGGCAAAACAGTGTGTAGCGCCGAAATCATGTGTGCTAGAAGAGAGTTTTAATTGTGATCCATGCTACGGCAATAATCGAACCGGGTGCAAAACTTGGTAACAATGTGTCAGTTGGACCATACAGTTACATCGGTAATGATGTTGTTATTGGTGATGACTGTATTATTGAGTCTCACGTTGTTGTTAAAGGGCCTGCTACTATTGGCTCTGGTAACCATATTTTTCAGTTTGCTTCTGTGGGCGAAGCCTGCCAAGACAAAAAATATAACAACGAGCCAACCAGCTTAATTATTGGCGACAACAATGTTATTCGTGAATGTGCGACTATTCATCGCGGTACAATCCAAGATGAAGGTGTTACCAAAATAGGTAGCAATAACTTATTTATGGCTTACACTCACGTTGCACACGATGCGGTGATTGGCGATAACGTTATTTTTGCAAATAATGCCAGTGTAGCGGGTCACGTTCATGTTGGTGATTGGGTTATTTTAGCGGGTAACTCAGGTGTGCATCAATTTTGTAAAATTGGTGCTCATGCATTTGTTGGTATGTATTCTGGTGTAAATAAAGACGTACCTCCTTTTGTTACCACCATTGGGATGCCAGCAGGCCCTGCAGCAATCAATACCGAAGGTATGAAACGCCGTGGTTTTGAAAGTGATGAGATAATGGCAGTACGCCGCGCTTATAAAGCGTTTTATCGCAAGAGCCTAGGCGTTGATGAAGCGATAGAATCGCTTTCAGAAGACGCTGAAAAATACCCAGCTGTTCAACTGATGATTGATTTTGTTAAAAGCTCAGAGCGCGGTATCGTGCGTTAATAAAGAGCATTTTAATTTATAAAAAAACCACCTTTGAGTAATCAAGGTGGTTTTTTTATTAGCTGATATTTGATTAATAACTCAGCCATGAAGTGCATGTTGCTGTGTTTATTAAATTCAGTCTCTACTCAGGCTTACCTTATTACACTCCCTACATATTTTCCTATAAAGTATTAATAATGAAACGGATAAAGTTAGTATTTATTTCAGTATTATTAGTGATTTTGACCGCCTGTAGTACTGCGCCAAGTAATATAAATAATCAACAACGTGATGTTGCAGAGCAAGGTAAAGCATCATTTTATGCTGATAAATACCACGGCCGAACTACTGCCAGTGGCGAGCGATTTAGCCAACAAGCAGCAAGTGCTGCGCACCTAAGACTCCCATTTGGTACAAAAGTGAAAGTTACCAATATTGCTAATAATAAGTCTGTAGTGGTCAGAATTAATGACAGGGGGCCTTATATTCGGGGGCGAATTATTGATTTATCTAAGGCGATGTTTAAAAAAATAGCCGACCCTAAAGTCGGCGTTATTGATGTAACGGTCACCGTTATTGATAAAAGTAACACTGCTAAGGACTAAAAGCGGGTCGTTAACGCCACATAGTCAGGGTGTTCATTGAGCAATTGTTGATGTGGACCTTGAGCGATGATTTTCCCACTGTCTAACCAGATGACACTATCCATTTGCGATAACAACGCTGGATCGTGTGTGATTGTTAGTACACTGGCACACTCTTTTAGCTGTAAAATACTGTTCATAACGGCTTGTTTAGAAATATTATCGAGCCCTTCAGTGGGTTCATCGAGCACTACAATGGCGGGTTGTTGCAGCAGCGCTTGTGCTAAGGCAATGCGTCTTGACTGGCCTTGAGATACATTTCGCCCGCCGGTACCTAAACGAGTATTTAAACCTTCTTTTAGCGCGCTAAACCAGTTACCCAGCTCGGCTTGATTTAACGCCACTGTCATTTGTTGCGCTGTTGCATCAGGTGCCGCATAGGCAAGATTATCGCTTAATGTACCATCAAAAATATGATGCTGCTGGGCTAAAATATTTAATGTTTTTGCACGGCTTTCATTATTTAAATTTTGCAGGTTTATTGTTTCTTTTTCGTTTTGTAAGCTAATTGCACCTTGTTGCAGAGGCCATAAACCGCTTAGTAAATTCACTAAGGTTGTTTTACCACTGCCGCTTCGTCCAACAATCGCCACTTTATGCTTTGCAGGTAGCTCAAAGCTCACATTATTTAATGCCTGCTTTTGGCCATAGTGGTAACTAATTTTATCTAGCGAAAGTGTCCATTTTTTATTTTTTGAATCAATAACTTGTGGCGGTACCTCGTTTTTCTTCAGTACTTTATCTTCAAGGGTAAATAGTCGCTCAGCTGATTTTAATACATTAGGTAGTTCAATAAACGCGTTGGGTAGTAACAATACGCTTTCAAAACTGGCCAGTACAAACAAACTCAACATCGCCAATTCAACATTTACCATCTCGCCGCTAAATACCAGCGGTACAATAGTGACAATGCTGGCGAGCATAGCCAGTTGCACTATGAGTAAGCTCAAACCATCAGCATTGCTAAGAGCCTTATGACGAATAAATAATTGCTGATTATACTGCTTACTTAACTGATCACACTTAGTGAGTTGTTGGTTTCGAGCTTGGTAAATATTTAGTTCTCTAAGACCCGTTAAGGTATCAGCTAGCTCAGCTCTTAATTGGGCGCTGAGTAATGTTTCTTGGTGGCTGTTTTTATCTAATTGTCTGCTCAATATAACGGGTATAACCACCCCAATAACAACGATGCCCGTAAAGCAAATTAAGGCTACACTTGGGCTGTAAGCAGACATAAACAGCATAATAATAGGCACAGTGAGTAAGGCTACTAACATCGGTAGCAACACATTTAAATAAAATTTATCTAGTGCGTCTACATCATTTTGTAAGCGGTTAACTAAATCGGCACTGCGGCTCATAGCCAAATCAAGGTTATTAAGTTTACTGAGTGTGGCGAACATATTTACTCGTATTTCACTTAACAATAAAAATGTGGCGTTGTGAGTAACTAAGCGTTCAGCGTAACGTGAGGCGGTGCGCACAATCGCCAAAAAACGAATGGTGCCAGCTGGGGTAAAGTAGTTCATATGGACGCCTGTAAGTCCTGCGGCAGCCATAGAAGCTAAAAACCAGCCGGAAATAGCGAGTAAGCCTACATTAGCTAGCACCGTGAGTGACGCTAGAAACGTCCCTAAAAGCATCGCTTTATAATGAGGGCGGCACAATTTAAGTAACCGAATAAAGTTAGTCATTAGTCGCTCCATGTTGCGCTGTTTGCAGCAGCTTTGCAAATTCGCCAGCTTGCTGGCTGAGCGTTATAAAGTCGCCTTGCTGAGCGATGGCACCGTTTTCCATAACGATAAGTTGTTTGGCATTTTTTACTGTATTTAAGCGGTGCGCTATGGTGATCACTAAGTGTTCTTTTGCATACTCAGCAATAGCGTTTTGAATGAGCTGTTCAGTTTGACTGTCTAAATGAGCGGTTGGCTCATCAAGCATTAAAATAGGGGCGTTTTTTAAAAATGCACGAGCTAAAGCAATACGCTGCTTTTGCCCTCCAGAGAGCCCTTCGCCTTGTTCACCTATTAAGGTGTTAAACCCATCAGGTAAGTCGTTAATAAATTCCAGCGCACCAGCTTGCTGCGCCGCTTGCTCAAGTGCTGCATTTGAAACGCCTGGGTTACCTAGCTTTATATTAGCGCCAATGGTGTCGTAAAATAAGGTTGGCTTTTGTGGGATCCAGGCAATGTTTTGTTGTAATTGGCTTATATCGGCTGTCGTCAATGGTTGTTGGTCAATGGATATGTGTTGTATTACTTCTGGGTGAAAACCAAGCATGCAATCAAGTAGGGTGCTCTTACCTGAGCCGCTAGCTCCCACAATGGCTACTAGTCCTTTGCTTGGCAGGGTTAAATTAATATTATTAATTCCCTCATTGCTATTAGGGTAACTAAAATTGAGATCATGGACGCTGATAGTGCTGTTACCCTCCATGTTTATATGAGCTGTGTGGTTATTATTTTTTGATGGCAGTGGTGCATTTAAAATGATTAGCATATCTGCAGCAGCACTAATTCCTTGTAAGCGCGCATGATAATGGCTGCCTAATTGGCGAAGCGGTAAGTAAAATTCAGGCGCTAGCAGCAATACTACAAAGCCGGTTGCAAAGTCGAGCGTGCCAAAAAATAATCTAAAACCAATAATAACCGCTACCAGTGCCACACTAATTGTGGCTAAAAACTCCAGTGCAAAAGAAGATAAAAAAGCAATTTTTAACACGCTTAGCGTTGCATGCCTAAAATCATCTGAAATTTGGGCTATTTGCTTTAGCTCTTTGCGCGTAGCATTAAACAGTTTTAGTTGGGTAAGCCCTTGTACGCGATCAAAAAAGTAATTACCGAGTACAGCTAATTGTTGCCAGCGCTGTTGATTGAGTGCCTCGGCCTTATGGCCAACCAAAATCATAAAAAATGGGATAAGCGGGGCGGTTAATAAAAATATTAAGCCTGCCTTGTAATCGGTAGGGAATATAACCACTAATATGGCCACTGGAATAAGCGCGCTATAGGCAACACCAGGTAAATATTTAGCGTAGTAATCGTGAAGTGCTTCAACGCCATTGTGCAGCGTGTTGAGTGTAGCGCCTTGACCGTGTTGTTCAATATAACTAGGGCCAAGTTGAGTCAATTTGGTTAATAAGGTTTGGCGCATAGCCGACTTTATTTTAAGTGCCGCATAAGCACTGAGCCTTTCACTAATAGCTAAAAATAGAGCTCTGAGTAAAATAATTCCCGCGAGAGGCCAAAGTAAGTGATTTACTTGCTCAAGGCTTGCGCCTGCAAACATGACGTTGTGAATAGCCTGTGCCAGTAAATACGCACTAGCAATCATTAAAATAGCGTTAAATGTGCCCAGTGCAATACTTAACTTTAACCATGCACCCGCAGGCTTACTTTGCTTTTTTAAAAAAGCGCGCAGAGATTGCTGCTGCGCGCGATTTGGTCGGGGGTTAGTCGTCATCTTTTGTATTGTTAGCTTCGTTTAGTAAATCGTGCATAGGTTGTTCATCATCAGCAATACTGTTCTTATTTTGATGAAACTCGTACCACATTACATTAATAACCCCTAAGGTACAGGCTAAAAGTACCCCTAAAATCCAAGCGAAATACCACATAATTTAGTCTCCTTAGTAGCTACCGTGTGTGTTATTTTCAATTTCTTCGACTGTTACTCTGCGCCACATTTTTACGTAACACCACGTGGTGTAGGCCAGGATTAACGGAATAAATATAACAACAGCAACAAACATAATATTGAGTGTTTTGTGACTCGATACAGCATCCCAAATAGTTAAGCTAATATCAGGGTTATTAACCGATGGCATAATAAATGGGAATAGCGACACACCTGCCGTCATAATAACGCCAATTAACATAAAGCTGGTTGAAATAAGCCCAAGTGCTGGCTTGTTAAGCTTTGAGAAAAGCAGGGCACTGAATGCCATAGCAAAACCTAAAATAGGGAAGGTTATTGTCCATGGGCGCTCACTGTAGTTGTTAAGCCATGCGCCTTTTGCTGTGCTTACTACTTTTGCCAGCGGATCTGCGTGGCTTTGCGTATCAGGCATCGACACAATTTGGTAGCCATTAATGTTTGCCACCCAAAAGCCAGCTGCTGCAAACAAAACAATAAATACCACTAAGGCATAGCGGCCATATTGCGCTGAGCGCTGTGCAACCGCATCTGCTGTGCGCAATTGCAACCACATACCTGCATGGGCAATTAACATGGCTACACTGATTAAACCCGCTAGCAAACCAAATGGGTTAAGTAAGCCAAAAAATGAGCCTTGGTAGCTTACACGTAGTAGATTATCAATGTTAAACGGTACACCTAAAAATAAGTTACCAAAGGCTACACCAAATACTAAAGCGGGAATGGCGCTGCCTGCAAATAGGCCCCAATCCCAGTTATTACGCCAGCGTTTAGAGTCTATTTTTGAGCGGTAGTCAAAACCTAACGGTCTAAAAAATAATGCAAATAAGACCAGCATCATAGCAAAGTAAAAACCCGAAAATGCGGCGGCATAAACCATAGGCCACGCTGCAAACAAGGCACCGCCTGCAGTAATAAACCATACTTGGTTACCATCCCAGTGGGCACCAATGGTATTAATAACGGTACGCCGTTCACTGTCTGTTTTGCCCACAATACGCAGTAACATGGCAACGCCCATATCCATGCCATCGGTAATTGCAAAGCCTATAAGCAGTACGCCAATGAGCAACCACCACAGCATTTTTAATGTTTCATAATCAAAAATCATAATTGCTCTCCTGCGTCTTTATCTGCTTTGTTTGGTAATTCAAAGTGATACTTACCTGTATGTAATGAGCTTGGGCCTTGTTTAATAAAGCGCAGCATTAACCATCCCTCTACAATAGCAAGGCCGGTGTAAAAAATAATAAATCCAGTTAAGCTAATTAAAATATCGTTTACCGTCAGTGACGAAGTCGCTAAAAAGGTTGGTAATATTTCAGATATTGCCCAAGGTTGGCGGCCGTATTCGGCAACGATCCAGCCAAACTCTATTGCAATCCAAGGGAGTGGGATACTCAAAACCGCAGCCCACAGCAACCAGCGTTTTTGCTCAATAATGCGGTGTGCGTTGTAATAAAATGCCAGTACAAACACGGCGAGCATTACTACGCCACAGGCAACCATTATTCTAAATGACCAAAACATAGGGCCCACTCTAGGGAAGGAGTCTTTAACCGCCATTTGAATTTGTTCCTCTGTGGCATCTACCACATTGGGGGTATAGCGTTTGAGCAATAAGCCATAACCTAAATCATCTTTGAGGGAGTCAAATTTAGCTAGGTTTTCTTCGCTGTCTTCGCCATTTCTAAGTTTTTCGAGATATTCGTACGCTATCATGCCATTACGAATACGCTTCTCGTGTTTTTTCTCTAAATCAGAAATACCAACTACTTGCTCATCTAGAGAGCGAGTAGCAATAATCCCCAATGCGTAGGGTATTTTCACTGCTGCATGGGTAACTTGCTCATCTGAATCAGGAAAACCAAACGCAGTAAACGCTGCAGGTGCTTCTTCGGTGTGCCACTCAGCTTCTATGGTGGCTAGTTTTACCTTTTGAACCTCGCCCACTTCATAGCCTGATTCGTCACCTAATAAAATAACACACAGTATTGACGCTAAACCAAAGCCGGATGCCACCGAAAACGAGCGTTTTGCAAAGGCTAAATCACGGCCTTTTAATATGTACCAACTACTAATACCCAGTACAAACATAGAAGCGGCAACATAACCTGCCGATACAGTATGAATAAACTTAACTTGTGCTACAGGGTTAAATACAAGCTCAGCAAAGCTAGTCATTTCCATGCGCATAGTTTGATAGTTAAATTCTGCTCCCACAGGGTTTTGCATCCAGCCGTTAGCAATTAATATCCATAGCGCCGACAAATTAGTACCCAGCGCCATTAAAAAGGTAGCACCTAAATGTTGGCGTTTAGTTAACCTGTCCCAGCCCAAAAAGAACATACCCACAAAAGTTGACTCTAAAAAGAACGCCATTAAACCTTCAATAGCCAGCGGCGCGCCAAATATATCGCCTACATAATGTGAGTAATATGACCAGTTAGTACCAAACTCAAATTCCATGGTGAGGCCCGTCGCCACGCCAATAGCAAAGTTAATACCAAATAACTTGCCCCAAAACTTAGTCATATCACGATAAATTTCGCGACCGGTCATAACATAAACCGATTCCATGATAACTAAAATCCAGGTCATACCGATTGTTAACGGCACAAATAAAAAATGAAATAGAGCGGTGACAGCAAACTGTAATCGCGATAGATCCACAAAGGTTTCATCTATCATTTTTGGCTCCTTTGGTTGTGATGCAGTGACAGCACAAAGCAATTGTTAATGTTTTAATAAGCTTTCAGTAATTTCTGAAAGTTTGCGTTATTATTGGCGTTTGTACAATTTTTGTCAATATGTATATTAGAAAACTTTAATATACCATGACATTACATCAGTCTATAAAATACGCAATCATCAATTAAGAGTAAGTTAGAAAAAAGTGGTGTGTTTTAAGCGTTTAACCTAGCCTTAAAACACGGTAAACTAATCGGTATGAACGCCGGGTTTACTTGTGAAAAAATAGCAAATGAAAAAAGATAAAAAACAACTACGAATTGGTATTGTGGCAGGTGAACTGTCGGGCGATATTTTAGGTGAAGGGCTCATAAAAGCGCTTAAAATACACTTTCCTAATGCAATCTTTGAAGGTATTGCAGGCCCTAAAATGCAAGCTCAAGGCTGCAGAACATTGTTTGATATGGATGAGTTGTCGGTTATGGGCTTGGTTGAAGTCCTTGGCCGTTTACCGCGCTTGCTAAAAATCCGCAAACAGTTAGTACAGCACTTTATTGAAAACCCTCCTGATGTTTTTATAGGCATTGATGCGCCGGATTTTAATTTACGTGTAGAAAAACCGTTAAAAGACGCAGGCATCAAAACCGTGCAATACGTAAGCCCTTCAGTGTGGGCGTGGCGTGAAAAACGCATTCACACTATAAGTGCAGCCACTAACTTAGTATTGGCTTTATTGCCTTTTGAAAAAGAATTTTACGACAAACACCAAGTACCGTGTACTTTTGTAGGTCATACATTAGCTGACGACATTGCACTTAAGCACGACGATAGCAAAGCCCGCAGCCAACTAGGCTTAAGTGCTGATGACAAGGTGTTAGCGTTATTACCTGGGAGCCGGGGCTCAGAAGTGGGCTTGTTAAGTGAAACCTACATAAAAACAGCGGCGCAGTTACAAGCGCAGAACCCAGCGCTTAAAGTCGTTGTGCCACTGGTGAACGAAAAGCGTAAAGCGCAATTTATTGCTATTTTAAATGCCACAGCGCCCTCTCTTAATGTTAACTTACTAGATGGCCAATCAAATTTAGCCATGCAAGCCGCCGATGCTATATTGCTTGCATCAGGTACAGCAACGCTTGAGGGCATGTTATATAAAAAGCCAATGGTAGTTGGTTATAAAATTAAACCCATGAGTTATTGGATTTTTAAAACCTTATTTACCTTTAATATTAAATATTTTTCGCTACCCAATTTATTGGCAGACGAAGAGTTAGTACCAGAGTTTTTACAAAGAGAGTGTAATGTCGCTAACTTAACAGCAGCACTTACCCCTATGCTCAATAGCGATAATAAAGAATTAAAAGCACGCTTTTTAGCTATACATGAAAAAATTAGATTAAATGCCAGTAAACAAGCAGCCAAGGCTGTGGCGGAGTTAATAGATGCAAATTGAACGACCTAATGTAACCTTAATAGCCGGTGTGGATGAAGTTGGTCGTGGACCGCTGGTGGGTGATGTGGTTACTGCCGCTGTTATTTTAAATCCCGCTAAGCCAATCGCAGGCCTTGCAGATTCTAAAAAATTAACGGATAAAAAACGCCAATTATTAGCCATCGAAATAAAAGAAAAAGCACTGTGTTACGCCATTGGTCGTTGTAGCCCCAGTGAAATAGATGAGCTAAATATATTACAAGCCACCATGCTTGCCATGAGCCGCGCGGTGGAAGCACTTAACACAGTGCCTGAATTTGTGTTTGTAGATGGCAACCGTTTACCTAAATTAGCAATGCCGGCACAAGCCATTGTTAAAGGCGACAGCTTAGTAGAAGAAATTTCAGCAGCCTCTATTTTAGCAAAAGTGGCTCGCGATGACGAAATGCTTGAGCTTGATGCGCGCTACCCACAATATGGGTTTGCAGGGCATAAAGGCTACCCAACTAAGGCGCATTTTGCAGCACTTGAGCAATACGGCGCAATTGATGAGCACCGTAAAAGCTTTAAGCCGGTACAGCGCGTGCTGATGCAAGCAAAGGGCGAGGCATAAATAATGGCTGCACCAGAGTTTGTACATTTACGCGTTCACTCAGACTTTTCGATGGTCGATGGCTTAGCTAAAACCAAGCCTATTGTCGCTAAAGCGCAAGAGCTTGAAATGCCCGCGCTGGCTATTACCGATCAAATGAACTTTTGTGGTCTGGTGCGTTTTTATGGCGCAGCGCATAATGCGGGTATTAAGCCGATTGTTGGTGCGGATTTTTGGGTACGTAGCCCAGAATTTCCCGACGAACCAAGCCGATTAACATTGTTAGCCAAAGATAACATTGGCTATAAAAATATTACTTTATTGATCTCTAAAGCCTATCAACGTGGCCATGTTTTTCATCGCCCTGTCATTGACCGTGAGTGGTTAGTTGATTTAAAAGAGGGGCTTATCATACTCTCGGGCGCCAAAGATGGCGATTTAGGAAAAGCCTTAATAAAAGGTAACCCCGCTATTGTTGAGTCGGTGGTCAGTTTTTATAAGCAGCATTTTAGCGATCATTTTTATATTGAGCTTATTCGTACCAACCGTGCCCAAGAAGAAAACTATTTGCACATGGCGGTGGAGCTTGCAACAAATGAGCAATTGCCAGTAGTGGCCACCAATGAAGTGGTATTTTTAAAACCTGAAAACTTTGAAGCTCATGAAATACGCGTGGCGATTTTTGACGGTTACACATTGGATGATAAACGCCGACCAAAGCGTTTTTCACAAGAGCAATACCTAAAAACGCCAGAACAAATGGCAGAGCTATTTAGTGATATTCCAGAAGCGCTACAAAATACCGTAGAAATTGCAAAGCGCTGTAATGTAACCGTGCAATTAGGTGAGTATTTCCTACCAGATTACCCGACGGGCTCACTAAAAATTGATGAGTTTTTGGTTAAGGTTTCACAAGACGGCCTTGAAGAGCGACTACAGTTTTTATTCCCTGATGAACAAGAGCGACAAGAAAAACGGCGCGAATACGACGATCGCTTAAAAGTAGAGCTAGATGTAATTAACCAAATGGGTTTCCCTGGCTACTTCTTAATCGTAATGGAGTTTATTCAGTGGAGTAAAGATAACAATATTCCAGTAGGGCCAGGACGTGGTTCGGGTGCGGGTTCATTAGTGGCGTACGCGCTTAAAATTACAGACCTAGATCCGCTGGAATTTGACTTACTCTTTGAGAGATTTCTAAACCCAGAACGTGTATCAATGCCCGATTTCGATGTCGACTTTTGCATGGATAGGCGTGATGAAGTAATTGATCATGTATCGGCCTTGTATGGCCGTGACGCGGTATCGCAAATTATTACCTTTGGTACTATGGCAGCAAAAGCGGTAATACGCGATGTAGGCCGTGTACTTGGTCATCCGTATGGGTTTGTCGATCGTATTTCTAAGCTTATTCCGGGCGATCCTGGAATGACCTTAGCCAAAGCGTTTGAAGTTGAACCCCGTTTGCAAGAAGCCTACGACGGCGATGAAGAAGTTAAAGACTTAATCGACATGTGTCGTATTCTTGAGGGTTGTACCCGTAATGCCGGTAAACATGCCGGGGGGGTTGTAATATCGCCGACCACAATTACCGATTTTGCGGCGCTCTATTGCGATGACGAAGGTAAGTTTCCGGTTACCCAGTTTGACAAAAACGACGTAGAAACTGCAGGGCTGGTAAAGTTTGACTTTTTAGGCTTACGTACCTTAACCATTTTGCAGTGGGCAGTGGATATGACCAATGAGCGCATGAAGCGCGAAGGCAAAGCGCCCATTGATATAAACACCATTCCACTTGATGATAAAAAAAGTATAGAGCTATTGCTGCGCGCTGAAACCACCGCGGTATTCCAGCTCGAATCGCGCGGCATGAAAGACCTCGTACGCCGATTAAAGCCCGATTGCTTTGAAGATATGATTGCACTTGTAGCCTTGTTTCGCCCAGGCCCGCTGCAATCAGGCATGGTTGATAACTTTATCGACCGTAAACTTGGTCGAGAAGAAATTTCATACCCCGATGCGCAATACCAACACGAAAGCTTAAAGCCAATTCTTGAGCCGACTTACGGCATTATTTTGTATCAAGAACAAGTAATGCAAATAGCGCAGGTACTCGCCGGTTATACACTGGGCGGCGCCGACATGTTACGTCGTGCTATGGGTAAGAAAAAGCCTGAAGAAATGGCAAAGCAGCGCTCAACCTTTGAAGAAGGCGCACGTAACAACGGTATTGACGGCGAACTGGCAATTAAAATATTCGACTTGGTTGAAAAGTTTGCGGGTTACGGGTTTAACAAATCGCACTCAGCAGCTTATGCATTAGTATCGTATCAAACACTGTGGATGAAAACGCATTATCCTGCAGAGTTTATGGCGGCGGTAATGTCGGCCGATATGGATAACACCGACAAAATAGTGATCTTGGTGGATGAATGTGAAAACATGAAGCTCACCTTATTACCGCCAGATGTAAACGCCGGTGAGTTTAAGTTTACAGTAAACCTAAAAGGTGAAATTGTTTACGGCATCGGTGCAATTAAAGGCGTTGGTGAAGCGCCGGTAGAGGCTATTTTAGAGGCGCGCGAAAAAGGCGGCCCTTTTAAAGATTTATTTGATTTTTGTGCCCGTGTCGATTTAAAACGCTTAAATAAACGCGTGACCGAAAAATTAATTTACGCCGGTGCACTTGACCAACTAGGGCCAGATAAAACCCAAGCAGGGCGTGCAACGTTATTAGCAAGTTTAAAAGATGCCATGCGTGCAGCCGATCAGCACAATAAAGCTGAGCAACTTGGGCAAAGCGATTTATTTGGCTTACTTGCCACCGAACCTGATGAAGTTGAGCAAGCGTTTATAAAAGCCACACCGCTTACCGATAACCAATGGCTTGATGGCGAAAAAGACACACTAGGCCTTTATTTAACTGGGCATCCAATAAATCAATATCGACGCGAGCTGAGACATTACACCAGTGGTAAGCTGGTGGATTTACAGCCAACCAATCGTGATGTACTCTCTACGGCTGCGGGCTTAGTTATTTCAGCGCGAACCTTAATAAATAAAAAGGGAAATCGTTGGGGCTTAATAACTTTAGATGACAAGAGCGCCCGAATTGATGTACGCTTGTTTCCAGAACAGTTCGAAATGTACCAAGAAATGCTTCAAGTAAACAATATCTTGGTAATATCTGGACAGGTCAGCTTTGATAACTTCTCCGGTGGCATTACAATGACCGCTAGAGAAATAAACACCATTGCTCAGGCGCGTGAAAAGCGTATAAAAGCGATTAAGATGACGCTGAATATGGTGCAGATCGAGGCTGGTTTCTTCGATAAATTACAAAAAGTACTCGAACCATACAAAATGGGAACGTGTCCGATCAAGGTATATTATCAACGCCCCGATGCGTTGGTGCAATTAACCCTAGGGATCGAATGGTGTGTTACGCCAAGTGACGACTTAATTCATAAGTTATCGCTGATGGCAGCGCAAAATGTAGAACTAGAATTTAACTAATTAGGTAGTTTAGAGCATGAGCCTCAATTATCTTGATTTTGAGCTTCCAATTGCAGAATTAGAAGCAAAAATTGAAGAATTACAAAATGTAAGCCGCGCTGGCGAATTAGACCTTGGATTAGAAGAGGAAGTCAGCAAACTTAAAGAAAAGAGCGCACAAATGAAGGAGAAAATTTTCTCTGAACTAGGCGCTTGGCAAGTATCACAGCTAGCACGTCATCCGTTGCGTCCTTATACTCGAGATTATATCGAGCGTATTTTTACGGAATTTGACGAATTTGCGGGTGATCGCACGTTTGCTAACGACCCTGCCATTTTAGGCGGCGTAGCCCGTTTAGATGGTGAGCCTGTTATGGTGATCGGTCAGCAAAAAGGCCGTGGTACTGCTGAAAAAATTAAACGTAATTTTGGCATGCCAAAACCAGAAGGTTACCGTAAAGCATTGCGCTTAATGGAAATGGCTGAGCGTTTTAAAATGCCAATCATGACCTTTATCGACACCCCAGGTGCATACCCAGGTGTTGGCGCTGAAGAACGTGGTCAGTCAGAAGCAATTGCACGTAACCTAAAAGTAATGGCCGCACTAAAAGTACCTACAATTTGTACTGTTATTGGTGAAGGTGGTTCAGGTGGTGCATTAGCGATTGGTGTTGGCGACAGAGTAAACATGCTGCAATACAGCACTTACTCAGTTATTTCACCAGAGGGTTGTGCCTCTATTTTATGGAAAAGTGCTGACAAAGCACCATTGGCTGCAGAGGCAATGGGTGTAACAGCAGAGCGTGTTAAAGAGCTAGATTTAATTAATAATTTAGTTGAAGAGCCCCTAGGCGGCGCGCACCGTAATTACGATGGCATGGCACGTAACTTAAAAGTACGCCTCAAGCGAGATTTAGCAGACCTACAAGCGTTATCGCTTGAAGAGATGCTTGATCAACGTTACAAGCGTTTAATGTCGTTTGGTTATTGTTAAAAGTAGCTAAATGTAGCTAAATAGAGAAAAAAGCCGCCTATGCGGCTTTTTTTGTTTTAATATACCGTAACGTAGAGCCTTTTTTATTCGGGTTATTAGCAATTCATTCATTGGTTATAATAATGCACACATCACAAATTTATCTGCAGGTAAAAAAAGCCCTTAATCACTACTTAGAAAATGGGCAATTCACATTTACAGTAGCCTTATCTGGTGGCGTAGATTCGGTAGTGTTGTTGCAGATAATGCATGGGTTAAAAGAGCAGTGGCCACAATTAAATTTAAGTGCAATTTATGTAAATCATGGCTTAAGTGATAACGCCCATCACTGGCAGCAATTTTGCCAAGCACGTTGTGAGCAACTTTCAATTGATTTTAAAGCGGCACACGTCATTATTAAGCAGCAATCGCGCACCAGTATTGAAGCGCAAGCTCGCGAAGCGCGTTATCAAGCGCTAGATGAATACAGCCCAAGTGATAGTATTATTTTGTTAGGCCAGCATTTAAACGACCAAGTAGAGACATTTTTACTTCGTTTAAAGCGCGGCTCAGGCTTAAAAGGGCTCGGCGCTATGCAGCAAACTCGCGTGCTTGAAAGTGGCCGTGAGTGCTATAGGCCATTACTTGGGGTAAAACGCAGCGACATAGAAGCGTTTGCGCAGCAATTTAATATTAGCCATATTACTGATGAATCAAACTCCAATGAACGCTTTGATCGTAATTTTTTGCGTCAACAAATCGTGCCTAAGTTGGCAGAGCGTTTTACTGGGTTTGAGCAGTGTACAGCACGCAGTATTGAGTTATTACAGCAGCAACAAACACTGCTTGATGAATATACCCAGCAAGATCTCGCACAGTGTATTAACCAACATCAGGGGCTTAGTATACAAAATATGGCTCATTACAACGCTATTCGCATTGCGAATCTTCTGCGCGCATGGCTGGCTTTATTTACCCATACCATGCCTTCGCAAAAACAGTTAATGCAAATAATGAGTCAGGCTATTCATGCCAAAGCTGATGCGCAAATGGTTATTAAGCTAAGCGATGGACAAATACGCCGCCATCAAGGTTATCTGTATTTTGTGCAGCCGACGCCTTTAGCCGTTAATATTGAACGCGTAACAAGTCGCGAACTAGTGCTGAATGACGGACAAATACTACAATGCCTGCAGGGAATAGGTATACGCGCCCCTAAACCTGATGAACAAGTCAGTGTTCGTTTTAACTGTAATAGTGCGCGTATTAAACCACTAAAAAAGCCCGGCAGTAATACCCTTAAGCATTGGTTTAAAGATGCAAAGGTAGCGCCTTGGCTACGCGCTGATATTCCATTAATTTTTTACAATGATGAGCTAGTTCAAGTGGTTGGCTATTTTATTAGTGATAATCACAAAGATGATACTGGTTTTATTTGGGAGTATAAATCATGAGTCAACAACCTCATGTTGGGCTGTCGCTTATAAATAAGGCACCTACTGGCATATTAATTACGCTATTGATTGCGGTTTTAGCGAATGTATTTTTAACCCATAATATTATTACTCTCGGCTACGCTGTATTGGGTGGTTTGGTATGTGCCGCCATTTTACTTGCCTATTGGTTAGGTAAAGGGGGCGTGTTTTTCATTCTAGGGGTGAGTACGCCTTTACTGTTAGTGCTTTTTACACCGCTTACGACAATTGCTGCATTACTTAATTTACTCAGTGGTTTCTTTTTTGGCTTTTTCGCCATGTTACTCATTTACAAATACTTTATATTAAAAAAGTAGTATAAAAAAACCCAGCGGGGGAGGCTAGGCTTTTCAATCAGTAGGCTCTTTTATAGCTTAATAAGCTTTTGCGCAGTTTCGCCCAGATGCTTTTGCTTTATACAAGCCCTTGTCCGCACGAGAAAATATCTCGTTTTTGCAATCACCACTGTTAGTTAAGGTAAAACCAATACTGGTTGTTACATTGTACTTAGACATAATCGGTGAGTTTCGTACTAAATGCAAAATACGTTCAGCGATCACTTTATTGGTGGTGAAAGCCGGGTCTTCGATTAATATTGAAAACTCATCGCCACCAAAGCGAAATACCGAATCAGTCCCTCTAATACTGCTCGATAAAACTGTAGCAAATTCTATCAAAACGTCATCGCCAATTTTATGACCATAGTTATCATTCACTTGTTTAAAATTATCTAAATCAAGCAGCATTAAACTAAATGGATAGCCGTTACGCCTATGATTTTCAAGCTTTTGTTGTAACATGTCATTAAATTGACTACGGTTGTTTAATCCGGTTAATGAATCTTTTGTGGCTAACCTTAATACACGGTTATACATAAGCGCATTACGCAATGGATAAATTAGTACACTATGAAAGTGTTGTAGCTTTTTCTCAATAGCCGCACTAAGCGGATACTTTGTATAATAAGTTAATGTGCCTAAGTACTCATTTTCAACTTTTAAATCAAACGAGTACGCTGGATTTTCAACATCACTATTGGGTGTTTTTACATCAATACTTGTTGCTTTAAAATGCACACCAGAAAAATTAAGCAGCTGTTTTGCAAAGTTTGCAAACGTACCTAAAATATCTTCTAAAACTAAGCTAGTTTGTAGTTTAGCCGCCAGCTCATGCAGTGATGTCGGTGTATTGCTATTATATTGCTCTGCTGAGAACGGCAAAAATTCGCCGCGACCAGAGATACGTTGTGTCAAAATATGAACGTTTTCCACTATTTATTCCCCCTATAGTATTACTTTTTATAACTAAGCAGGTTATATGCCATATTTACATTTTTGCTGAAACTTATACGGTTGCTATAGTTAAGTCACATTCCATTGATTGCTTATAAGGATTGCATTGCAAAATATTAATGCTCAGGTTTTTGGACTTTTAGTTGCTGCGGTTCTATTTGTATGGCTATTTAAGCGAATAGGGCTTCCCCCTGTGTTGGCTTATTTGGCAGTGGGTTTATTAGCGGGAGGTCATGGTGTTGGCTGGATAACACAAAGCCATGAGATGGACTTTATTGCAGAGCTAGGTATTGTATTTTTGCTGTTTAGTTTAGGTTTGGAGTTTTCTGTATCGCGCCTAATGGCAATGCGTAATATTGTATTTGGTTTAGGGTCGTTGCAAGTATTTGTTAGTAGTATTTTGCTGATTGTGATTCTGCATTTATTAAATTTTAATTTATTAACCAGTTTTACCATTGGCATTATTATTACGCTCTCCTCTACTGCGGTGGTTGCTAAATTATTAAAAGAGAGTGGGGATTTAAATAAACGCCGAGGGCAATTAGCAATCGGTGTTTTACTATTTCAAGACATTGCGGCTGTGCCGTTACTCATTATTTTGCCTTTATTTGCCAGCAGTGATTCCAATAGTATTGGTTGGGCATTACTGTTAGCGCTGACTAAAGGCGCGTTTGTGTGTGTATTGCTTTGGACTATTGGCAAGTGGGTTTTGCCCAAGGTGTTTAAAGAAGTGGCACTAGCACGGAGCGATGAGCTGTTTGTATTAACCACGTTATTGGTGTCTTTGTTTGCAGGGTTACTCACATACTCTTTTGGTTTATCGATGGCATTAGGGGCATTCTTAGCCGGTATGATGCTTGGTGAAAGCCATTACCGTCATCAGCTAGAAGCGGATATTCGCCCGTTTCGTGATATTTTAATGGGGTTATTTTTTGTCACCGTAGGTATGCAGCTAGATATCAGCTTTGTTGTTAATCATGCGAGTATTATTGTTGTTGCCTTACTGGGCATTCTAGTCTTAAAAATCGCCGTAGTGATGTTATCTTCTTTATTTATGGGAGAGCGAAAACAAGATGCATTAGCGTGCGCTATAATGCTGTGGCAAATGGGCGAGTTTGGCTTTGTGTTAATTGCACTCGCAGCACAGCATGACTTACTGAGTGCGGAGCAAGTATCATTTTTAATTGCCATGGGTGTAATTTCTATGGCACTCACCCCGTATTTAATCGATAAAACTCCCTTTATTTTAAAGCGACTGGGTATGTTAGAACGCGCTAAGTTTGCCTATGAAGATGAGCCACAAAGCAGTACGCTTTATAATAATCATGTAGTTATATGTGGATTTTCTCGGGTAGGGCAAACTATCGCTCGCTTTTTATCGCCAGAGGCTATTGATTATGTGGCCATTGAAAGCGACCCCATATTAGTGCAAGAAGGAAAAGCGGCGGGTGAACCGTTATTGTTTGGTCACGTTGAGCAAAAAGATATTTTAAAGTGCGCAGGAGTAGAGCGAGCACGCTTAGTGATTATTACTTTTACGGAATTTCAACAAACTCAAATAGTGATTGATGCCATAAAGCAGGTTGCTCCTAGGGTAAAAATACTCATAAGAACCCGTGACGACAGCCAATTAGAGCGTTTAAAAGATTTAGGCGTCACTGAGGTTGTGCCTGAGGCGCTTGAAGCAAGTTTAATGCTGGTCTCACATGTGTTGTCTATGTCGGGTGTACCAATGAGCCGAATAATTCGCCGTGTTAGTAGTGAAAGACGTAACCGCTATAAGCTATTACAAAGTTTTTTTGCAGGCGAAAACATTGACAGCGATACCAACTTGTTAGAGCGTTTAGAGTATTTACATGTAATAGCCTTACCAGATAAAGCATTTGCGGTAAACAAGGCTATAAGCGAGCTCAATTTAGCAAAAAGAAAAGTGCTAATTAAGGCGCTTCGCCGCGAGGGCGAAGAAATAGACACACCACCAGAACACACAATATTGTATGCTAATGATATTTTAGTGTTGCAAGGCAAACCGAGGCGAGTAGAACGTGTTGAGCATTATTTACTTGATGGTATAGAGTAGCCCATCAAGCAAAAAACTTACTCTAGCTCTAAGAACTTTCTGATCTCAGGTAATTTTGCCATACCATCGTCGTATCCGATTTGAATTAAATGCTGGGTGTAGCGTTTTTCAAATAACAAATAGCTGGTCAAACTCGACTGAGAGCGCTTTTTTACCCCGATTATACGTAATAAAACTTTTATCGCCCAAGGCATATCATCGTAATACTGCGCTGCAATGGCATTGAAGTTTTGCGATGGATTAATAATAAAGCTATCTATTTGTTTCAACTCTTGATGCTTATGCTTATTGGGCAATAAACCGAGTGTGCGGTTTATTCTGTCCAAGCGCTCTAGATCAGATTGCATAGTGTCGGTAAATACACTGTCGAGTAAATGCCCTGCCACGGCCGAAAGTCCCGGGAAATGTGCAGAGTATCCAGGAGGATGTGGCTCTTTGGGTTGATCAACCCCAATAATAAATATTTTATTTGCCCCTAAGTGAATAGACGGGCTTAAAGGTGAAAGCTGATGTATAGAGCCATCACCAAAATAGTGGTTATAAATATTCACACTTGGAAACACCATAGGAATGGCACTTGAGGCCATTAGGTGTTCAACATTGATACGAGTAGCACGACCTTCGCGTTTGGCTCGTTGCCAAGAATGCTGCGTATTTGACTGAAAAAAAGCAACAGAATCGCCAGTAGTATAACTGGATGCAGTAATAGACAGCGCCTCTAAATAGTCACGGTGTAAATTACGCTCAATACGATGTAAATCCAGTATATCGTTTAACAGTTTTCTAAGTGGTCGGTTATTTAACAAGCTTGCTGGTGGATGGTTTATATGTTCTGACTGGAAACTGGTTAAAATGTTACGGGTAATATGACCAAACACACTTAAAAAGTCGCTTTTATATACCATCGAAGTTGAAAAGTTTTTCCATACTGTTTCTAGTTTTCTTACCGCTAAATGCATGCATGAGGCGTAACATGCTAAGGCCGCAGAATTAATTGCACCGGCAGAGGTGCCATTTATCACTCTAAAGGGGAGCGGGGCGGTTCTGGGCATACTTTGCGCTAACGCTTTCAAAACACCCACTTGATAAGCCGCTCGGGCACCACCACCTGTTAGTAATAAGGCAATTTTAGGTTTACTAGGATCGACTTGCTTAATTTTCATGTTAGGTATTTAAACTGTTCGCTGTCTTTACTTTATTTATTCACTGTAAGTCTTTAAGCTAGAAGAATCAAAGGATATGTTAGAGTCTATTTATCTTTCGAGGTTGAATTTTTATCAGTGTGTTTGTATTTTTAGGCAAGGAGGAGCCTATGTATTGTGGTTACTTCCCATAAATAGGCGATAACGAAGCTTAAAAACCAAACATCCTCCGCTAAGGGGGCTGAACAAATTTTAATCCGAAAGGTCAACAGACCCTACTTATTAATGAATATTAGTGTAAGTTAGGAATTAAATCTGTTTAGAGTACTCTAAACGGTATCGCATTTTTATATTTATGGAGTTCGTATGTCAGATAAACCATCAGAATCAGATGTTCAAAAACGTCCACCGAATAACAACCTTATCTTCGCAGGGGTTATTTTATTAATCATTATTATTGCCGCCGCGTTTGTATTATTAAAACCAAGCGAAGCCCCAGAAACAGTTATGCAGGTTGAAGAACCCATAAAAGAGCAACCCGTTATGGAGCTAAAACCTGAAAACGATCCTGTGGTGGGGGCGCCATCGGTTAAGCCAGAAAAACCTGAAGAGTTTGCAGTGCCAGCACAGCGCCCAGACGTTGAGCCAGAGCCTGAGGTTGTACCTCTACCAACATTAAATGACAGTGATCCTGTCGTGGTTGCAAAATTAGATGAATACCTAGGCGATGCGGCAATGAGCCTAGTGTTAAACGATGATGTTATTCGTCGTGGTGTGGTGTTTATCGATAACTTAGCAAAAGGTAAGGTAGCTAAGAAACATACCCCAGTTGTAAAGTTAGAAGAAGGTTTTAGCGTAAACGAAGGCGATATTTTAACCATTGACCCTAATAGCTATGAACGCTACACCCCATATGTAAAAGTACTAACGAGTATGAGTGCCGCACAAGCTGTTCGTTTATATGAAGAATATAAACCGCTAATCAACAGTGCATACACTGAAATTGGCTATGGCGATGATGAGTTTACACAAACACTTGAAGATGCCATTGACTTGCTACTTGATACTCCAGAGCCAAAAGGCAGCTTACCTTTATTGCGTGACTCGGTTACTTATCAGTATGCGTTTTCTGAGTGGGAGCAATTACCCGCTGCACAAAAGCAACTTTTACGCATGGGCCCAGAGAACATGAAAAAAGTAAAAGCAGCGCTACGTAATATAAAAGCGCAGTTAGAGAGTAATTAATAACCGCTTTAACCACTAAAAACTCTGCGATTGTATATGAAGTATGCAATCGCACTTTCTTTTTTGATTATCCCTTGAATAATAGAATAAAAGTAGCGATAATCTCAATCGCGCCAACCAAGGCCCTCAATGGTAGTCTTATTGGTCCTCTCGCAACACTAGCAGGCGAACCTGGTCAGGCCCGGAAGGGAGCAGCCACAGTTTGTGACGTGTGTGCCGAGATGTGGCTGGTAAGACTGCCACCCAAATTCCTCATTTGGGTGTATTAAAATTCCATTTTTTAATATTTCTTATTTATATTATTCGTACACTAATTCTAGATCATACCCACTTAGCTAAATTTTTACCTTTATAGACAATAGCTAATGAGTGAGCAATAAGTGGGCGCTTGCTATAATATTAGGGCTTTTAGGGGGATGCGCTAACCTTTTACCTCTGTATTTTTTTGATAGCTCTGAATTTTTATTTGGTCAGACGTTTGTAATACTCAGTTTAGTGTTTGCTGGGCTTCGTTATTCCCTCCTTAGTTTAGCTATTGTCACTGGTTTTTTATTTTATCGCTGGGGGCATAGCTGGGCCAGTGTTGTTTATGTGCTTGAGCTGTTTTGGCTTTATACCTTTTGCTTAAAGCGTTCTAAGCCAATACTTCCTTTAGGTGCAGTATTTTGGTTTTTAGTCGGCTTACCACTGGTGTGGGTTTTGGGTCACTTTGTTATAGGTCTTCCTTGGCTCACGCTTGTTGTGGCTGCCTCAAAATACTTTATCAATGCCATGCTAGCGTTAGCTTTGGTCGACTTAGTGAGTGTGTTTGTTCCCCACGCAAGCCGGGCTTATCAAGGGCAGCCTCTGGCCCGTATATTAAGTTATGTTGTCAGTATCATTATTGTTTTGGTGGTTTTGATCACCAGTGTCTTTTTGGTTAATCAGCATTACTCGCGCTTAGAATACGAAGTAAATACGCAACTTAAAGAAAAATCACGCTCGATCAGTGCCCAGCTTAGTGACTATTTGTTGTTTCATAAAAATGCAATGGTAATAACCAGTGATGCAATGAGTGCCGGAGCACCAATACAGCGGCAGCTTGAGCGGCTAATGGTTTTATACCCTGGTTTTGCAACTAGTCTGTATGCGAGCTCCGAAGGTTATGTTGAGAAAAGTATACCCACTGAATTGCTCAGTGGTTTAAGCCAGAGTCAGCGTTATGTTAATGACCGTCCTTATTTCGCTCAAGCTAGATCAGTTAGAGCGGTTTATTCCCAATTTATTTGAGTATAAAGGGGATTTACTAGTTCTTGATGCCGATAAAAAAGTAGTATTTAGCTCGTTAAGTCAGTTTACGGTGCTGACTGATTTTAAGCAGCAGGATCTTAGTATCCAACGTTTTAGTGGTAATCAGCTTTTTCGCTCAAACGATAACGAGGTGTACCATACAAATCAGTATATTGACGACACTACAGGGTGGCAGGTTATACCGCTCTACAATCGTAAATATTGAAGCTTGGTGGTAGTGGCTGCTTGGTTGCCCACTATGTTGCTGGGGCTATTTTCTATTGCACTGGTGGTATTATTTATCTATAAATTTACCCATTTGCTGGTTAAACCCATCATAGAGTTAACTCATTTAATTAACAGCTTTAGTAAAACTAAAAAACACGTATTTAATACAGACTCTAGTTGGTACGAAATACTGCAATTACAGCAACAATTTGAAATGTTGGGCAATGCACTTCAGCATTCAATCAAAAGTTTGCAAGCCTCTAATGTAAAAAATGAAGACCTTAATAAACAACTTAGCCAATTTAATCAGCAATTAGAAGATAAAGTAGCAGAACAAACAACTGAGCTAACACAAGCAGTTAAACTCGCTAATGAAGCAAATATCGCTAAGTCACAATTTTTAGCTAATATGAGTCACGAACTTCGCACACCTATGAATGGCATATTAGGTATGGGAAAGGTTTTGCTTCGAGATCAGTCTTTAAGTGATGAACAAAAAGAGTTGTTGCTTACGCAGCAAAAAAGCTCAAAAAACTTGCTTAATATTCTTAACGATATTTTAGATTTTTCTAAAATTGAAGCAAATGCCATGGAGCTAAATAGTAGACCCACGCAGCTAGCTCCATTTATCGAAAATATACGCTCTTTATTTACGCCGATTGTTAGTACTAAAGAGGTGGAATTTAGCATAATTCAAACCACAAATTTACCACTGTACATTAGTGTTGATGAATTACGCTTAAATCAGGTGATTATTAATTTACTCTCTAATGCGTATAAATTTACAGAGCAAGGCTTTGTGCGATTATCGTTCGATTATAACGATAATAAACTTCAGGTTAGCGTTGAAGATAGCGGTATTGGTATTGCAAAGGCACAGCAATCATTATTATTTAGTGAGTTTACTCAAGCTGATGTTGGCGTTGCTCGCAAGTATGGCGGAACAGGGTTGGGACTGGCTATTTCTCAAAAGCTGATAAAGATGATGGACGGTGAAATTCATTTACACAGCGAAGAGGGTAAAGGTAGTACGTTCACCTTTAGTATTAGTGCGCCAGAATCAGCAGAGGCTCCCTCAAAGTTACCTAAAAAAACAGCCTCGCAGCCCAGTCTTTTGGATAAACGTATACTGTTGGTAGAGGATAATGCGATTAACCGACAGGTGATTGCAAAAATGCTTGAGCCTACTAAAGCGAGTTTAACAATGGCTGAAGATGGCTTAAAGGCGCTTGAAGTCTTGAAGAATCAGTCGTTTGATTTGATTTTAATGGATTGCCAAATGCCCAATATGGATGGCTATGAATACACTCGCGCGATTAGAACCAATGAAATTAAAAGCGGCTTACGAGTACCTATAGTGGCGATCACTGCAAATGCTTATGAAGAAGATAAGCAGCGCTGTTTAATTGTTGGTATGGATGACTTTATAGCCAAACCCATTAATAGCGATGATTTATATACAGTGATTGGTAATTTACTCAGTTGAGCAGCAGTTGAAGAGCACACAACATAGATCACGGTTAGTATGCTAAGTGGCCGAGGCGTGCTCGGCGACTCATATTATATTTTTTTGGTCAGCCACATACCGCCAAGTACGGAAGCAAAAAATAACCAAAACTCTGTTTTAAGTGATACCAGTTGTACAAGCCCGGGGCCCGGGCACACGCCGCTTAAGCCCCAACCTAAACCAAATAGAATAGAGCCAGTAATTAACCGCGTATCGACCTTTTTTAAATCGCTAAGGCTTAGTTTGTCGTTAAACACCGGCGTGCCTTTTTTAGTGAGCCAAAACCATGCGCCCATCATAATGGTCATTGCAACAGCCATAACAATAATTAAGCTACCGTCCCATTGCTGATTAAAAGTGAGAAAGTTAAGCACTTTATCTGGGTTGGTCATGCCACTAATAATTAGTCCCAAACCAAATACAAACCCTAAAATAAGCGTAATAATTGCGTGCATGATTTACCCTACTAAATTAGCGGTGATAATGGCGATTGCCATAAACGTACAGGTTGATACCCATGAACGGGCCGAAAAGCGAGACATACCACATACGCCGTGACCACTCGTGCAGCCATTCGCTAACGTGGTCCCCGCACCGACCAAAAGCCCTGCAATAATAATCATCCAAGGCGATAAGTTTAATTCGCCTACTAACAGCTCAGGGGCAAATAATTGTATAAATACACCTGCTAGTAATAACCCCATCACAAAACACAGTTTCCAACGAGAAGCTGCTGCCAGTGGATTAAAAATTGATTTTATAAGCCCTGAAATTCCCGCTACTTTACCAAATAAAACCAGTAATAACGCGCAGGCTAGACCAATTAAACCACCGCCAATAGCCCCAGATAGTGGTGTGAATTCGGTTGTCATCGTTTAAATCCTCCAAGCAAGGGATAAACCCAATCCTGATTGTTCCATTGAAATTGATAGTTGTTGATTAGGCGCTAAATAGTTTGCACCTGTCACATTTTTAGAGGGTGAATAAAAAGCCATTGCGTTAAATTGCACCGCGTCACTAAGCGCATGACTAATGCCTGCTGTAAAATGCCATTCTTGCACACCGGGCGCTAAAATATTAAATAAAATGTCAGATGATGGAATGGGTTGCTCAGTATAAGAAGCACCAAACCTAATTTTTTGTTGCTCAGTGCGTTGCCATTGATAACCCAGTTTATAAATACTCATATCGTGCCAACCAAAGCCTGCTCCGGCTTCAGCCCCTAGTGGCGTTGACATTAAATTAGTAATAGGGTTGGCGATACTTTTTACTTCACTGTAATTTATTTTTTGCCAATCAAACACCACTTGGTGCGATGGTAAAAACTGCCAAGCGGTACCGATCTGAATAGAGCTTGGTAAATCAAACCCGCCTTGCTCTGCAAACAGGCCGCTGTAACGGTCAAATTCATCCATAGACACTGATGAACGGTAACTGGCGCCCCAGCTAAATGACGGATTAATAATGTGGCTGATCCCAAGTTGCATTCCAATGCCTGTGCTGGTATCAACGCCATTATTAGACAGCGCCTCTGGCTTTTGCGAAAAGGCGGCAAAATTTGCCAAACCTTGTGCTTCAAATTGTTGCACTACATAAATAGCAGAAACACCTAGGCGTATTTGTTCATTTAATTGATAGCTCATGGTTGGACTGACAAATAACTGTTTTAAGTCAACACCAGTGGTGCCGCCATAAAATGTGCCTTGAGGGGCAGAAGCAGCCACATATTCTGTGTTCATTCCGCCGTTACCGTAAACTAATAGGCCAATATTAATGCGCTCATTTAATTGATGGCCAATAGCAAATTCGGGAATTGCAAATAAGCTGTTATCACTTTTTTTGGTTGTTGCGTCCAAATACAGTGCATTGGTAAAGTATTCATCGACCTTTGCAGCGGTGTAGTTACGCTCAGGAGCAAATAATTCTATGCCTACCGACATTTGCGTGCCATTAGCTGAAAAAGTAGCCGGGTTATTTGCACCCGACATTAACTCTTCTGATAACGCTACACCAGCACCTGCCATGCCTTTGTGAGTCATACCGTAGCCATGAGTAAAATAGCCATTCGTTGCAAATACATTAAATGTGCTTAACGCAGAGGTGAAAATAAGGCCCGAGAGTAACTGTTTTTCATTTAAATTGAGACTAAGTAGAGATAGTTGGCGAACAATAGCTAACTTTTTATATTCTAAAAAAGAACTTTAAAAGATTATATATACTAAAAAAGCATATTGTTTGTAGATGAGGAACAAGCAAATGAAAGGGCTTACAAAGGAGAGATAAATACGTTGGAGTAAAATAGCATTTTTAAGCGCTATTTTACTCCAGCCAAGTAATTTACATTGACTCTAATTTCATACCGCGTGTTTCTTTAATGTATTTAACCACAAAGAACACACTAATAAACGCCGAGAGAGTGTAAAAACCATAGGCGCCTGCTAAACCAATACTACCTAGCATAATCGGGAAGGTCATAGTAATAGCAAAGTTAGCTATCCACTGCGCACTGGCAGCAACTGCAAGCGCTGCACCACGGATGCGGTTATTAAACATTTCGCCAAGCAGTACCCACACAATTGGGCCCCAGCTTAAACCAAAAAATACCACAAACAGGTTAGCCATTATTAAAGCAAAGGTACCCATATTTTCGCTAAGTGCTAACTTGCCCGCTTCATCAAGACCTGCACTGCCAAAGGTGTAGGTAAGTGCACTTAAACTAATAAACATACCTATACTACCTACCAGTAACAATGGCTTACGTCCCACTTTATCAACTAAAGCAATGGCAATAAAGGTCGATAAAATATTAGTAGTACCGGCAAGTACATTAATAAACAGTGATTGTGATTCATCAAAACCAGCGGCTTGCCAAAGTTCTGAACCGTAATAAAATACCACGTTAATACCAACAAATTGTTGAAACACTGACAAGGCCACACCCACCCAAACAATAGGGTGTACCTTTTTACTGCCATCTATAAATAAATCGCGAATACTTGGTTTTTTATCGCTTTTCAGAGACTGCTTTACGTCATTGATTTGCGCATCAGCATCATCGTCTGAAATTTTATTAAATACAGTTTTAGCGTGTTTAAGCTTGCCTTGTGCAACTAAGTAGCGCGGTGACTCAGGGATAAACAAGACCCCAATTAAAAACAAGCCTGCAGGAACCAGTTCAGCCCAAAACATCCAGCGCCATGCAGCTAAGTCTAACAGTAAAATACCCTCGGCACCGCCTGCGGCATTAGCAATTAGGTAGTTACTTAAAAAGGCAGCAAACAGACCCAGCACAATAGCAAGCTGCTGCAGTGTTGCTAAACGGCCGCGTAAGCTGGCAGGTGCTACTTCTGCAATATAAGCCGGCGCTAAAACAGATGCCGCACCTATACCTAATCCACCAAATAAGCGGTAAAAAATAAACTCAGCTGAGCTATCAGCAATGCCAGAGCCAAATGCACTGATAGCAAATATAAGTGCAGTGACAATCATAATAGCGCGACGGCCAAATTTGTCAGCTAATGGGCCAGCAGCTAAAGCACCCAGCGCACAACCAAGTAAAACAGAGGCAACATTAAACCCTGTTGCTACACTGCTTGAGTTAAATGTATTACCTAATGCCGATACAGTGCCATTTATAACGCCTGAATCAAAACCAAATAAAAAGCCACCAATGGCGGCAACAGCCGATATAAAAATAACGTATAAAAATGAGCACTTTGTCTGTGCGCTTTGCTCACCTTTAGCTGCATGCTGTGTTGTCATGTTGTTCAATCCTAATTTTTATTATGTGTAATGAAGTTAAAGTACCACTAATAATTTGCGGGCAACCTTAGCACAGAGTAATCACGCTAAAAAAGATATTTCAATAGTAATACGTATGCATAAAAAATTTTTATTGGGTTGATAAAAATAATGAGATGCTAGATACTGTTTTTATATACAGTGTGAGCGGTTTTTATGAGAAAAGAGTTACCAGCAAAATATTATTTGGCACATTTTAAAGAGCTAATAGGCTTTGTGAGTGATAAATGTATGCATTTGCTTGAGCAAAAGCACATTACATTTATTAATAAAATAAACACGCTCGACGAGCAAAGCCAATGCATGCTAGCACGTATTTATTCTCGTAAACCTTATTTAGTGCAAACTCAGTCATTAAATTATGAAGAGATTATTTCGCCTTATCAGGCACTTTTTAATTTAAAAACAGCTGGGTTAGTCTGTGAACCCTCACAAGCAGACGCTAAGCAACTGCTTAGTCATCTAACAAAGCCGGCCTTAATTGAGTTGTTAGCTCAACAAGAGCTGCCACCATTATTTAAAAAAAGTGCGGCTAAAAGTTGTTTAGTTGAAGTCGCTATTTCATTTTTTGAATCTAAGCCAGAGCGTCTTTCGCATTTGTATAATCAGTACGTGATCAATAATAGAGAAGAGTATTACGAGTATTTTGAATTTTTGTATCTTGGCAGGCTCAGTGCCGGTGATGTTAATCATCAAAACCGGTTTGTACTAAGAGATTTAGGGGTAACTCCTGTTAGGCAAGGGCATAATGAAAGTTTGTCTCGCTTTGACTCAATTGAGGAAGCGCAATCTAACTATGTGTTAAACCGTTTTCGGTTAGCTGTTAAAAACGCGAAAGATGACAATGAAAATGAGACGCTAGCAAAACAGTTAATAAATGAATTAGCAGTAGGAGTTATAGCTCGAGAGCTAAAGAATAAGTTATTGGTCATACTTTATAAGCAACTAAAAACAACTAACCCTGTATTAGCGTTTGATGTACTTAATGCCTGCGAAGACGATGCGCACGCACTAGAAATTCAAATAAGAGAGCAATACCGTTTAGGCAATAAAGAATGGGTAAAGGCGCAACTTGAGAAAATTATAGAAAATCCGCTCACCGATGAGTTATTGTACTTTGCGGATGACTTTTTAATGCGAAAATTTAACAAGCAAACACGCTCACGGCTTAGTGAAATGTTAGCCAGTACACGCTGTATTATAGAAGTTGATGAGCTTTACCGTGGCGATGTTGAGTTAGGTGTAAGCGAGCACTACACTCGTCAAGGCAAACACGTTTTTTATACTGAAAATACGTTGTGGCAAAGCTTATTTGCGCTGGTTTTTTGGCAAGAGCTCTTTATTGAAACCCCAACACCACCTTGTAACGAATTTGATATTTTCCCGCAAGCGTTAAAAACAGACACATTTTATATAAATCAATCCTCACAAATAGAAGCGCGGCTAGCTGCGTGTAGTAGTGCCCAGAAATTGCTGCGTTTAGTGTGTGACCATGCCGCGAAGTATTATGAGCAACCAAATGGCTTATTTAGGTGGCACAAAGATGTATTAAAGCCAGTAGAGATGCTTATATTAAATAGCCCAATAACGGCTTTACTTCAGCATTTAAAAAATATGGCAAAAAACTACCGACAGCTAAAAGATGGTTATCCCGATTTAATGATTGTTGATAACAATAGCGTTCATTTTGAAGAGGTAAAAGCGCCCGGAGACAAGCTTAAAAGAAACCAGCTAGTGAGCATCGATAATTTAAAAAACAGTGGTTTTAAAGTCAATATTGCAGCGGTAAACTGGTATGTAGACCCTAACCGTATTTATAGTGTGGTAGATATTGAAACTACAGGAGGCCTCAAAGGCGGTAACCGCATTACCGAAATTGGTATTGTTAAAGTAAAGCAGGGCGAAATAGTTGACACATGGACTACGCTGATAAACCCAGAGCGGCCCATCCCTCGTTTTATTACCAAACTAACCGGTATTAACGATGCCATGGTAAGTGATGCGCCTATATTTAGCGACATTGCTTCGACTTTATTAAATAAGCTTTCGGGTAGTATTTTTGTCGCTCACAATGTTAATTTTGATTATGGCTTTATTAAAAAAGAGCTTGAGAGGATGGGAATTAATTTTAAAATGCCAAAACTGTGTACAGTCGTTGAATCACGCAAAGCATTTAAGGGATTAAAGTCATACTCACTCGGTAATTTATCGGCACACTTTAATTTAGACTTAACTAATCATCACCGTGCATTAGACGATGCCAAAGCGGCCGCGCAGTTATTGCTACTAGTTCAACAAACAGACAGCCAGTGATAAATTTGAGCCAGTTAAATGTATTGTACTTAAAGTAGTAAAGTAGCCTGGGTATAAACACAGGGTATTAAAAAATTAGGTTTATCTATTTTTAAATGGGCGATTAAAGCTGCGCTAATAAAATAATCGCTGTAAGCTTTGCAATCCCATGATAATGTTAAATTTATGCTAACATATTTTAGGGCGGGTGTTTTAAAAGTGGTATATGTTTCTGGGCAAAAACAATAATAAATTAAGGATAATAATGAATCATCGACAATTGAGTGCCACTTTGCTGGTATTGATGGCTTTAATAACTGGCTGTAATTCGTCACCAATAAGTCTTTACAACGATAATACCATGAAGAAAAAAGAATATAATGGTGTTAAGGCATACAGAAAAGAGCAATATTTAGAGCAATAACTAAGCTTAGTATGGGGTGGTTGGGTGTTGCTGCACAAGCAGGCGTTGAAAATTGGTCACAACAATATGATACTTTTTATACTGCTGCGACAACACACGAGAAGCAACAAATAGATGCAATTGTTGCCGTTTATATTGAGCAGTTTAGTGTTAAAGCTCAAAACATGACCTGCCGTAGGTCAACATCACCGAGACGAACATTCGGCGAAATTAAAATTGATTGTAATAAACACGATGGTGTTGTCACCGTTCATGAAATACAAACAATAGAGTAAAGCTAGTTACTAACTAGCTTTTTCTCAAAGTCACTTTTTACGATATCGAGCGCTTTTAATACTTCTTCGGGCTCTACGTCGTGTTGCTCTAATATCATAATTAAATCCACAGCAAGTTTTATGTGTGTAGGGGCGTCTTCTAGCGGGTTACTCATTAATATCTTTCTTTTTAGCAATCTGATCAATCGCAAAATTAATAGCAAGTTCAACGCGTTGCTGCATATCTAAACGATCTGTTTGAGTTAAATAAAATGCCATATCTACATCGTATCGAATATAACGTGGGGGTAATTGATTGAGTACGGTACAGCAAAAGTCAGCCATTACATCGTCGTTGTAACGTTCATTAAGTTTACGTTTTTCTATTTCTTCTAAAACGAGTTTTTCGTAAAAATTGTGTATGTCGTCATCTAATCGCATATTCCAGTCACTCTTTGTTATTGTCTTAAATGAGTCTATACCAAGGACTGTTATAAATCGAGAGCCGCTTTAAATAGTTGTTTATGGACACTGACTAAATCATTAATGTTACGCTGATAACCACCACCTAAAGCACACATAAGCGGGATGTTTCGCTGCTTACATAAGTTAAGAACGGCAAAGTCACGCGCGTATACGCCAGCCAAAGAAACAGCAAATAAGCCGAGTTCGTCTTTGGTATAAATATCGGCGCCCGCATCATATAAAATAATATCGGGCTGGTGGAGGCGAACACATAACTCAAGAGCTTGCTCTAGTGTTGTTAAATACTCTGCATCTGTGGTGTTTGCAGGTAAGCCAAAGTCGTAGTTTGAGTGCTGTTTTTGCCGAGGAAAGTTTTGTTCACAGTGAATTGAGCAGCTAATTATCTGCTCGTGCTGTTGGGTTATTTGCGCGGTACCGTCACCTTGGTGTACGTCACAATCAAATATTAATACGGTGTCGGCTTGCTCCGTTGCAATAAGATGCGCTGCCGCAATGGCTAAATCATTAAAAATACAAAAGCCACTGCCGTAATTGCTATAAGCATGGTGGTACCCGCCACTTAAATTAGCCGCTAAACCACTTTTAAGTGCATTCTCAGCTGCTTGAATACTGGCACCAACAGAATAAAGGGTTCGCTCGACTAGTTCAGGTGAGTGCGGAAACCCCATTTTCTTAACCGCTTTGTCAGTTAACGAGCCATTTAAAAAATCTGCGATGTACTCTGAGCTATGACACAATTTCAATTGCGCTGTTGTTGCTGGCGAAGGTGATATAAATTGTGTGTAGCCTAAACGCTCTATTTCATGCTTAAGCTGCTGATACTTTTTAATTGGAAAGCGATGGCGCTCAGGTAACTCTAATTGCGAGTACAGAGGGTGATAAAAAAGCTGCATTAGCGTAGCTGTTGTTTTTCTACTTGTTGAATTTTGTCTTCGGTGGCAGAAATTGCTTTTCTACAACGGCCGAGTCGTGCATGAGTGGTTAAAATTTCTTGATTAAGCTTTTGCGCTTGCGCTGGTGATGCTTTTTCCATTTGCAATTTACGCTCTTCAATCATTAATACCAAGCGGCGTTCAAACTCATGGTTTTGTTTAAGTTCATCATATAACTCATGGGATGATTGCATGATTTTTTGCACTGCTTGTTTGTAAATAGGCTGTTTGGCACGAGGCTTATAATGACTTTTGTTTTCTTTCACCCAAATAGGGGTCGATTTAATTACATTAAAGACCGCTTGTACCTGGCTGGTAATGCGCTCAAGTGCATAGGTGTAAGCATGGCGGTGTTCGCTCGGTGGTAGGCTGGCTATTTCATCTTCTATTTCTACTACATAGTCGGCTAAGTTCATGCTTTTGGTACTAAATACGGCTCTGTCAAATAAGCTCGGCTGTGCCTGCATATACCGGTTTTTAGCAAATAATTTTGCTTTATCAAATTGCTCTGCCTGTTGCTTAAGCGTAGCAACTTGTTGGCGTAGTTTGTCTAAAGCAGCAGATTGCATGTTAAAAGTATGCCTCGTAAATTAGTTTTAACGCTAAAAGTATAACCATAGTATTAAATACTGGGCGAATAAATTTACTGCCAAAACGAATCGCTGAATGTGCGCCAAACCATGCACCAAGCATGATAAAGAAGCCCATTGTAATTCCCAGTAAAAAGTTAACATGGCCAAGTGCAACAAAGGTGATCAGCGAGATAAAGTTAGAAACAAAATTCATTGAACGCGCCAAACCACAATTAAGTAGCAAACTCATTTTATAAAGCATACCGTTTGAGGCAGTCCAAAAAGTTCCCGTTCCAGGCCCAGCTAAACCATCAAAGAAACCTAGGCTTAATCCTTGTAGCCACTGTTTTACTTTTATTGTGCGGGTTAATTTAGGCAGATCATCACTTTGTGTGGTACTTAAATTACCAAACAAGCTGTAGCAAGCCACTAAAATAATAATAATGGGTAAGAGTTTATTTAAAAACTCAATGCTTAAATGATCAACAATAAGTGTGCCTAACAAAGCACCTATGGCGGTGGCGATTATAGAAGCAAACCAAAATCGTGGGTTAAATAATTGTTTTTTATAATAGGTGATACTGGCCGTTAACGAGCCAAAACTGGCGGCCAATTTATTAGTGCCGAGCGTCAAGTGAGGAGGCAATCCCGCCGTTAACAGTGCTGGTACAGTAAGTAATCCACCGCCGCCAGCAATAGCATCAATAAAGCCCGCTAAAAGTGCAACGCCACATAAAATAGCCCAAGTTGTTGGGTCGAGTGCAAGTTCAAACATCAGTAATCTATTTGTCTTTTAAAAGGTGGTAAGGTGTCAAGCATGGCTTTGCCATATCGTTTGGTGACTAGGCGTCTATCTAAAATAGTTATTGTGCCTGCATCACTTTCTTTGCGCAGCAGTCTACCACAGCTTTGTACCAATTTCTTTGCTGCGTCTGGCACGGTTATCGATAAAAACGGATTACCGCCTTTACTTTGCACAAACTCTGCTTGTGCTTCTTCTATTGGCGAGGTGGGCACCGCAAACGGAATTTTGGTAATAATCAGGTTTTCTAAATACTTTCCAGGTAAATCAAGCCCTTCAGAAAGGCTTTGGGTGCCAAATAAAATACTGCCTTTGCCTTCATCAATATTTTTAGTATGTAATTTGAGTAAAGTTTCTCGTGACATTTCACCTTGTACTAATAAGTTAAAACCTTTTGTTCTAAGAAACTTACTTACATGGTCCATTTGCCAGTAAGAGGCAAACAACACTAAGTTGGCTTTTTTAGTGTTCAGATATTCGGGTAATGTTTTAGCGATATGATCGCTAAATTCTTTATCTGTTGGCTCTATACTTGAGGCCGGAATGCGTAAAGTGGCTTGTTTTGGGTAGTCAAACGGAGAGGGGACTTTAATAAATTTCACCCCTTCCTCTTTAGCAAGACCGCTTTCATAGGCAAAATGATCAAATGAACCGAGTGCGCTCAAGGTAGCTGAACATAACACGGCTCCAGCGCATTCGCTCCACAGCTTATCTTTTAAATAGTAACCGACCTCAATGGGGCAGTCGCTAAGCAAGTGATCATGATGGCTTTTATATTCAAGTCGTTTTATCCAACGCGCATGCGGTGTGCCTTCGCCTTTAGTGGCGTAACTAAACCATAATTTATTAAGTTGCTCTAATCGGTTTATGTATTGCCCACTTTCAGCCAGAATGGGGTCGGCAATATAAGGTTTAATATCACCGTCGCTTACATCTTGGGTGAGGGTGTCGTGCATTTTATTCAAACACCGTAATGCATCAAGCGTGGCTTCGTTAATGTCTTTTGCTTTTGCGTGTAACGATTTAGGTATTTCACCATGTTCAAAGCGATAGGTATCGTCTTTTGAATATTCAAAATCAGCGTTGTCGAGTATATCGCGCACCACTTTTAAATCTTTGTTAGCATCGTTAACGCTATCGCATAACTTAAAGTTTTGCCCAATACCTTTTTGACCCACTAACACTTTGGCCATTTTGCCACTAAATTTAGTGAGTTTGTCGAGCCAATCTATCGTGCCTTTTATTGTAGCCGCAGCAGATGAAAAATCGCGGGTAATATGCGCAAGGTGATGCGCTTCATCGATTACATAAATGGTGTTGTCGGGCTCGGGTAAAATTTTTCCGCCCCCTAAGTCTAAATCGGCTAACAGTAACGAATGGTTTATAACCAATACATCCATTTGCATTAACTGCTGGCGAGCCAGTTGAAACGGGCATGTTTGGTGTGCTTTTATCTGGCGTTGGCAAGCATGCTTATCGCAAGCAATGAGCCCCCATACCCTATCAGGAATGGTATCGGCCCAGCTGTCTCTATCGCCTTGCCATTTTTTATTGATATAGGCATCGTAAAGTTGCTTTAAGCACTTAGTTTCCATATCACTTAATGGCGATGTAAGGGTAGGCATAAACTCCATTTGAGTTTGGCTATCGCTGTTTAGTGCATTATGAAGTTTGTGTGCACAAATATAACGTTGGCGGCCTTTTACTAAATCAAATTTAAAATCGAGCCCTGAGTGTTTTTTAAAAAACGGCAGCTCTTTAGCGATTAATTGCTCTTGCAAAGCCACAGTAGCTGTGGAAATAACCAATTTCTTTTTTTGTGCTAATGCCAGTGGTAGAGCGCCTAGGCAGTAAGCTAATGACTTTCCGGTGCCTGTGCCTGCTTCAATAACACAAATACGTTGTTTTTTATGGTATTCACCGGCTAATGTTTTGGCGATTTCAGCAACTAAATAGTTTTGACTACTGCGAGGGCGGTAATCGGTTAGGTTATTTGCAACATGCTGGTGTACTTGTCTAATTGTTTTTTTAAGTGAGCTCGATAGCATGTGATGATTAACCTAAAATATGTATATAATTACAGTGTATATATTAAGTGGGATCGAACATTGACACAAGCAATCTATCAGGGCTTTATTTTATCAAGGCAACAATACGCGGCTAAAAATGCACAAGGTATTACTTTGTGCTATTGGCTAAGCTCTGATCAGGGCCCACTTAAAGTTATTATTGAAAACCAGCAGGCAGTGTTTTTCATCCCATTGTCAGCGCAACATACTGCAAATACTTTACTCGCACAGGCAAATATAAAAGCGCAATTTAATAAGGTTGAGTTGTGCCATTTTAGTGGCAGCGAGTGTGTGGCTTGTTACTTCAACGACATACATAGTTTATATACTGCGCGAACTCTACTAGAACAAGCAATGCCAATTTATGAGGCCGATGTACGCCACAGCGACCGCTTTTTAATGGAGCGCTTTATTAAAGGAGGTGTGTGGGTAGCGGGTAACGCCAAAGCTCAAAACGGCTTTATTGAAATTAGTGACGCAAAGTTAAAAGCAAACACCGATTATACGCCAACGCTTAAGTCTGTTTCTTTGGATATAGAATGCAATGGCGACGGGGTGTTATTTAGTGTTGCACTGGTGGGAAATGGTCTAGATTGCGTATTGATGATAGGTGAGCCGCAGCTGCAGAGCGACTCGACATTTGAAATAGACTGGTGCTATGACGAAATTAACCTACTTACCAAGCTGCAGCAGTACATTATAAATAATGACCCCGATGTTATTATTGGTTGGAATGTCATTGATTTTGATTTTAGTTTATTGCAAGAACGCGCAGAGGCGTTAGGGCTTACTCTAAACTTTGGCCGAGATAATCAACCTTTATATATTAATAAGGGTCATTACACCCGATTAACGCTCCCAGGGCGTTGCGTAATAGATGGCATTGATACATTAAAAAATGCGACTTATCGATTTGACAGCTTTTCGTTAGCTAATGTTGCAGAGCGTGTGCTTAACGAATCTAAATTAATAAAAACCGATAACCGATTATCTGAAATTGTACGCCAATTTAATGAAGACAAGCTCGCTCTTGCTGCTTATAACCGCCAAGATTGTATTTTGGTTAATCAAATTTTCGAAAAATTAAAGTTATTTGAATTTGCCATAGTCAGAACCCAAATAACAGGGCTCGAACTGGAACGCATGGGTGGCTCGGTTGCCGCATTTACAAACTTATACTTACCGTTATTACACCGCAGTGGTTATGTTGCCCCCAATTTAGGCGATCATGGGCTCTCATTTGAAAGCCCCGGTGGCTATGTGATGGAGTCGACTCCAGGGCTGTATAAAAACGTTTTGGTACTTGATTTTAAAAGCTTATACCCTTCAATTATGCGTACGTTTTGTATTGACCCGCTAGGTTTAATCGCAGGGTTAAATGCACCAGAGCATGCGGTTGAAGGATTTAATCAGGCGTTATTCTCAAGAACGCAGCACCACCTGCCAAAATTAATTGAGCACCTGACACAAACTCGCCAAGAAGCAAAAGACACTAATCAACCCATGCTCTCGCAAGCGATTAAAATTATTATGAATAGCTTATATGGCGTACTCGGCTCTAAGGGTTGTCGGTTTTACGATCCGCGTTTATCGAGTTCCATTACTTTGCGTGGCCATGAGATAATGCAAACAACCCGTAAATGGATAGAAGCGCAAGGCTTTGAGGTGATATATGGTGATACCGACTCTACGTTTGTAAAACTTAGTGAAGATACCAGTCCTGAGCAATGCAACGAAATTGGCTGCCAACTTGTTCGACATATCAACGAAAAGTGGCAAGTAGATTTAAAGCAGCGTTATGGTTTAAAAAACTATTTAGAAATTGAATTTGAAACCCATTACAGTCCATTTTTTATGCCAACTATACGAGGTAAAAAAACAGGTTCTAAAAAACGTTATGTTGGTCAAGTAATAAAAAACAATGAAAAAAAGTTGGTCTTTAAAGGTATGGAAACAGTTCGCAGTGATTGGACTGAGTTTGCACAAGAGTTTCAAACACAGTTATTCGAGACTTTATTTACCGACGACTTCGAAATACAGCAACTGCACAATATAATAAACAGCTACACGCAAAAACTTTATAATGGTGAGTTCGACCGTAAATTAGTATATAGAAAGCGGTTAGGGCAGCACCTTAACGATTACATCAAAAATATTCCTCCTCATGTTCAAGCTGTTAAAAAATACAAAGCGAATCATCCTGAGTTTGAAATAAAACGCGGGCAGGTGATTGAATATGTTTACGCAGTAACCGGCGCTGAGCTTTATACCGGTAAAAACATTCTGAACTACCCACTGTACATCCAAAGACAGCTCGACCCTGTTGCGCAAATGATATTAAGCGCATTAAACACACCAACTGAGTCTACCCAAGCTACATTATTTTAACTTAGTCATGAGGTAAATAGGCATTTTATAGGTTGTTTTTCGATATTAAGTTTCTACTTTGCATAAAAATTGTAAAAGTTAACATTTGTGATCTTGGTTACATATTTATTCAAAAGCACTACAAAATAAAAATCTAACTAAAGTAAATAATTCCCATTTAAATCAGTGGCTTGTTTTTTTGTGGCTGGGTTTTTTATAAATTAGGTTCGAAAAAGAGCTTAAAAAACGAAACAAAAAAACGTAAAAATGATAACGAGAAGTCACTTAAAGTATTTTTAAAGTTAATTTAATGTTGACCGCCTTGTATTCATAGTATTATCATCTGTGACATGATCACAAATTAATTAACAAAAAGTGGTCGAAAATAAAACAAATAGTATTCTAGGGAGAATCAAATGTTAAATAATAAAGTTTCAAAAGCAGTTCGCTTAGCGATCGCTTTTGGTGCAGCTTCTACTGCTGCTTTCTCAGCAAGTTCATTTGCTGCAGAAGAAGAGTCTGCAGAAAAAGTTGAGCGTATTCAGGTTACAGGTTCACGTATCAAGCGTACTGATTTAGAAAGTGCCAGCCCGGTTTTAGTTCTTAGCCGTGATGATTTAAATGTTAGTGGTCAATTAAGCATCGGTGACATTCTTCAACAAATTCCAGCTGCGGGTGCTGCACTTAATACTGCCTTTAATAACGGTGGTACTGGCGCAACAAACATGGATTTACGTAACTTAGGCGCACAGCGTCTTCTTGTATTAGTAAATGGTAAGCGCTGGGTTTCATCTTTAGGTTCTACAGTTGATTTAAACACAATCCCATCGTCAGCGATTGAACGTGTTGAAGTTGTTAAAGACGGCGCTTCTGCTATCTACGGTTCTGACGCTATTGCTGGTGTTGTAAATATCATCACTCGTAAAGATTTTGAAGGTGTTGAGGTTTCTGTATACGGTGGTGAAAACTTAAAGTACAACGATGGTCGTCAGTATTCTGCAGACATCACTGTTGGTACTACTTCAGACCGCGGCGGCTTAATGTTTAATGCTAGCCATGTAACTCAACAAGAAATTTGGGCTGGTGATCGCGATATTTCTTCTATGGGTAACAGTTCTACAACTGAAAAAGGCCGTTTACGTCTTACTTCAAGTGCAATCAGCCCTGGTCTTCGTGATAGCTTACTTGCTCAAGGTTACACTGAAAACAACGCTGGTGAGTCAAACGCTGGTTTTGATTTAGTTCCTAATGGTGCAGGTTCAGCTGTAGGTTTAGATTCATTCCGTGACCGAGCTGGTGATGTTTATAACTACGCGCCTGAAAACTACCTTGCAACGCCACAAGAGCGTAACAGTTTTTATGTTCAAGCTTTTTATGACTTAAGTGATGACGTTCGTTTCGTATCAGATTTCATGATGACTAACCGTAAATCTTCACAGCTACTTGCAGCGATGCCATTAACAATTGGTGCATCTTTTGGTGCAGCCGCTAGCCGAGTAGACATCCACGAAAATAATATCTACAACCCATTTGGTGAAACACTGTATGGTGATGCTTCTCGCTCAGGTGTAGAAGGTTATATCCCATTTGCTGGTCAACGTCGTTTTGTAGAAGCGGGTAACCGTATTTACAGACAAAATGATACTACTTACCGTGCAATGGTTGGTTTAGAGGGCGGTATTGGTGATACATCTTGGGTTTGGGATGCTTCTTACATTTATGGTAAGAATAGCCAAGACGTTTTAACAACAGGTCTACTTAACCTTACTCGTATAAACCAAGCATTAGGTGACAACTGTAGTGCAGCTACTTCTTGTGTACCACTTAACCTATTTGGTGGTGCTGGCTCAATTACACAAGATATGGTTGATTTTGTAACATTTGACAGTGTTTCTCGTGAAGGTTTAGAACTTAAAGATTACACAGTAAACTTTGCTGGTGATGCATTTGAGTTACCTGCAGGTGTTGTAGGTATGGCCGTTGGCTTTGAACGTCGTGAAGAGTCAGGTTACGATACGCCTGATCCACTAACTCAAAGTGGTGAAACTTCAGGTAACCAACGTGATGCTACTTCAGGTGGTTTCCGCTTAGATGAAGCTTATGTAGAACTTTCAATTCCAGTATTTGATGGTTTAACTATTGCACCAGCAATTAGATTCTCTGACCACAGCGCATACGGTAGCAACTCTACAGCTAAAGTTGGTGTTGAATACCGTCCAATGGATGATTTACTTCTTCGTGGTACTTGGGCTGAAGGTTACCGAGCTCCTTCAATCTCTGACTTATATGCAGGTAATGCAGATGCATACCCTACATTAACAGACCCGTGTAACTCTGTAGGAGGTGTTGTTCCAAGCCTACCTGGTTGTGCTGGCGTACCAAATGGTTATGAGCAAGCTAATACGCAGATCCGTGAAACTCGCGTTTCTTCTCCAGATTTACAACCAGAAGAATCAGAATCTAAAACGTTTGGTATTGTTTATAACCCAAGCTATGTTGATGGTTTAGAATTCACAATCGATTACTACGATATCGAAGTTGAAAACTCAATTGGTCGTTACGGTTCTAACCGTATATTAAACGAGTGTACTTCAGGAAGTAATGCATCTTCTTGTGATTACATTGACCGTGATGCTAACGGTAATATCGTTGATTTACGTAATTTCCTACAAAACTCAGGTACCTACAATGTTGAAGGTATAGATTTTTATACTGCATACAAGTTTGATACTGAGTACGGTAGCTTCAGAACATCTCTTGATTTGTCTTATGTAATGACTAACGAGTTCGATGGCGAAGATCAAGTAGGCGTACAGTATGGTGATGCTGGTTATCCTGAATATAAAGGCACATTTGCTCTAGATTGGTCGCAAGGTGACTTTGATGCGCATTGGCAAACACGTTATGTTGACCGTATGCAAAACTACTATGACATAGCTTACGGCGCAGAAAATTACCCAGGTATGGCTGATTACATTGGTTCTTACTTTGTACATGATGTATCTGTAGGTTATGCGCTAGACGCTTACAACACTAAAATTAGTGTAGGTATTGAGAACTTATTCGCGAAAGAACCTTCTCGTGAATACACTAACAATGACTTTGCAATCTCAACTAACAACTTCTCTGTTACAGAGTACGACGTTAATATGGATCGCTTTGTATATGTACGAGCTACAGTTAAGTTCTAATAACTTAGAAACTTAAACTTTATTTAAAAGCCACTTTTTAGTGGCTTTTTTATTTTTGGAATATTTATGATTCAACTAAATAAAAATATTGATGTAGTTAATTTACATAGGGAATACTCTAAAAATAAGAGAATTATGGTTGATAGTGTTTTAGAGTTTGATGGGTTATCTCAAATTACAGAAAAATTAAAACACAATATTCCTTATTTGAATGCATATTCTTTAAATGGCCAATACATTCAATCATCAGATGATGAATTAAAAAATATGTCTCCCAATAAAATGAGAGCGCTTCAGCAGACTATTTATGAAAATGCGAGTAAAGGGGTTGGCTTTTTTTATGGGCGATATGAAATAACTCAGAATGAAAAAGATGAATTACTAAAGGAACTATTTAATTATCTTAATGGCCAAGAAGTTTTAAAATTGATTAGTGATGTTACAGGTGTAAAGGGGTTAAAAAGTGCAAGTGTGCAATTAACACGCTATGTACCAGGAAATTTTTTGACACGACATAATGATGTACTCCCTATAAAGCAAAGAGCAATTGCTTTTGTATTTGGTTTTACACCACAGTGGCATCCAGACTGGGGTGGTCTGTTACATTTTTATGAAATGGATGGAAAGCTGACAGAAACTTTTGAGCCTAAAAATAATGTTTTATCTCTTTTTGATGTGCAATTACCGCATTCTGTTTCTTACGTAACTCCTTTTGCTCGTGCTGCAAGATACTCAATTACTGGCTGGTTTAATTTAAAATAATATTATTTAAGCGGTGCTAAGTTAGTTTTATTAACACTAATTAACATCTTTATTAATATGAGTAATAGGTAATCAGTAAAATTCTATTTAGACGAGGAGCCATGTAATTCTAAGAAATTGATAGATGAAAAAATTATTATTTGCTCTAAATAAAGCAAGTATTGTGATAATTACCTCATACAAAATAATTACTTAAGTCAAATTAAGTTATTTAGTATTTAAACCTTATAGTTAGTCCAAGCTTTTGATATTAAAGAATTAATTGTTTTAAAAGTATACTTTTAATTTAAGTCGTTTATTTAACCTTTGAAAGAACTTGGTGATATGTAAAAAAAAATAAAGTTAAAAATTTTGTTCTTGTAACTTAAGTGTAAATGGGGTGTTGACCTTGTGCATAAGTTAAGCTTAAGATGTTAAATAACAGACAGGTTTTAATGCTGATATTTGCCTGTCTAGTTAAATAATAAAAATATAATAGTGTTCTAGGGAGAATCACATGTTAAATAATAAAGTTTCAAAAGCAGTTCGTTTAGCGATCGCTTTTGGTGCAGTATCTACAGCTGCTTTCTCAGCAAGTACATTTGCTGCAGAAGAAGAGAGTGCTCAAGAAGTTGAAAAAATACAAGTTTTAGGTTCTCGCATACGTACAGATAGCTTTGCTAGCGATACGCCAATTACTATTATTTCTGTTGAAGATGCAGCTAATCAAGGGATCACATCTTTAGGTGAGTTATTACGAACAAGTACAATTGCTGCAGGCTCTAGCCAAGTAACATCGGCATTGTCTGTTGGTTATGTAACTTCTGGCGGTTCTGGTGCTGAAACTATTTCAATGCGTGGTCTTGGAGCTAATCGTACATTAGTACTGTTGAATGGTCGTCGTGCTGGTCCTGCAGGTACTCGTGGGCAAGTATCATCATTTGATATGAATGCATTACCAATTTCCGCAATTGAACGTATTGAAGTGTTAAAAGATGGTGCATCATCTCTTTATGGCTCTGATGCGGTTGCAGGTGTAATTAATATTATTACTAAAAAAGGTGATGATAAGTCTATTTCAGTTGACCTTTCGCAACCATTTGAGTCAGGTGGTGAACAGCAACGTGTAAACTTTTCAATCGGTGAAGAGTTTGAAAAAGGGTCGATACGTGTAGTTGGTGATTATAAAGTACAACATGAGTTACAGCGAGGCGATCGTGAGTTTTTCGATTGTACTGCTCGTAGATATTATGACGAAGACGGTGAGCGAGCTGATCCTATCGACCCTCGTACAGGTGATTATCACTGTAATGATACTGGCTTTGGTTTATGGCTAAGCAATGCAGGTGCATCTAATTTCGATTCTGGTTACGGCTCTTATGATTATGATGGCTTTTTTGGTAGCAATGGTTACACCAGCTTTAATGATGCCGCTAGTGGTCCAGGCGATTTCACCACTCCTGATGGTTGGTATAATGTAGGTTTTGACAAAGAATCTGATGGTTGGTGGGATAAACAACACCCATTTACAGATAAAGAGTCAATGATACCTAAAACAGCGACATATTCACTATTTGTACAAGGTGATTATAGTTTTACTGATGACGTAAGTGGTTATGCAGAATTACTATATAGTTCACGTAAAACTGAAACCCAAGGTTACCGTCAGTTCTGGACAGCAGACATTGGTAACTTCCGTCCTGCAAGCGATCACGATGGTTTTGATGGGGATGCTTGGGTCATGCCTGTAGCGCTTACTGATCATAGCGGTAATGAGACAACAGTAGATTATCGTCGTTTTGTGCTTGGTTTAGAAGGCTCTTTAGGTTTTTGGAATTGGGATATTTCTTATCAAAATAGCCATAACGAAGGTGAATATAAAAATAAATTAATTTACCGCGACTCAATGGTTATGGCACAAAATCACTTACTTAACGGAACATCATGTTCTGGTGAGGTTACTGAAATATCAGGTAAAACATGTGTAGATGTGCCTTGGACAGATCCTCAGCAAATTAATGGTAACCCTTCAGATGAAGTGCGTAACTTCTTATTTGGTGAAGAGACCGGTGTAACCATCTACAAACAACATACACTAGAAGCATATATTACGGGCGATTTATTTGAATTACCTGCTGGTGCCGTTGGCAGTGCATTTGGTATGTCTTACCAAAAAGATGAATTAGATGATACCCCTGGAATAAATGGCGCAAGCGGTAATATGTGGGGAAGCAGTAGTGCTAGTCGTACAGCTGGCTCTCAAAACACTCGCGCTGTATTTGGTGAAATTCGTTTACCACTTTTTGAAGATGAATCATGGGCTAAACGCATGGAGCTGACAACATCAGGGCGTTGGACTGATGTATCTACTTACGGAAGTGACACTACGTTTAAAGTTGGCATGACTTGGGAAATTGTTGATGGCTTCACATTACGTGGTTCTCGCGGTTCATCGTTCCGCTCTCCTGCGTTGTTTGAATTATATTTAGCAGGGCAAACGGGTTTTCTTGGTCAGAACTCAGTTGATCCATGTTTTGATTACGGCTCAGGATATGCAGATGGCACTGTTTCACAACGTATTTATGATAACTGTTTAGCGTCTGGTGTACCTACAGACTATGATGGTTTGGGTACAAGCTCAGCAACCAGTGTAACAAGTGGTGGTGCAGGGCGTTTAACAGCTGAAACTTCAATTTCTGAAGGCTTTGGTTTTGTGTGGACAAGCCCGGAAAATACTTATGCATTTTCAGCTGATTACTACAAAGTTGATATTAGTAACCAAGTTGCTAATTTAGGGGGTAGTGATATAACAAGTACTTGTTATAACTCTGAAAACTTCCCAAGTGACCCTATTTGTGCACAGTTTACGCGTAATGATGGTACTAATGGTGATTACAGCATCGATACCATTTACGGTGGCTATACTAACGTTGCAAACCAAGGTACACGTGGCGTTGATTTAAACTTCACTTACCGTGATGATTTCGATTTTGGTTCGGTATACTTCAACATTGAGCATACTGTTCAGTTAGAACGTACCTACCAGCTTTTTGCTGACAGTGAGCCAAGCCAATACATTGGTGAGATTGGTGATCCTAAACATGTTGGTAATATTTCAGCAACATTCAAAAAGGATGACTGGAGCTTAACATGGACTACACGCTATGTTGATGAAACGAATGACTATGAATATTATGATGATTCAAATGAATCAACTTACCGTGGTGAAGATATTACTTTTGTAGCTGAAACACCTAAAGTATTCTACCATTCACTATCAGGTAATTTAAAGCTTGACCAATTTGATGTAACAATGGGTATTGCGAACGTTTTTGATGAAGAGCCACCGCAAGTATCTCCTAGTTATGTTAGAGCCGTTGGTAACAGTGCGCTTTATTCACAATATGATAATTTAGGCCGTAGATTTTTTGCGAATGTTACTTATAATTTTTAATCAGTATTTAGATTAAAGTTTATTTATTAAGCCCTCGTAGGAGGGCTTTTTTATTGATAAGGAAGTACTTATGAGGAATATAGCTAAATTTACTGTAGGGATGTTTTTAGCTGCTGCATCAGTAGGGGCTGTGGCCAAGGTCGATAGCGTTAAGTTGCAAAATTACGCTAAGCATGCGCAGTTTATAAATATGAAAATCTCACCTGACGGTAAACATCTTGCAGCTACAACAAGAACGGAAACAGGCGCTATTAGGCTAACTATACTTAATGTTAGTAATCATGAGATTGTTTCTATTACCGAAGGAAAAGAAAGCGAAGCTGTTGCAGACTTTGGTTGGGCAGATAATGAACGAGTAATTATTTCACTCGCTCAAGAATATGGTGCTTATGATGCGCCAATGGCAACGGGTGATCTTTTATCTATAAACGTTAATGGTAAAAGTAAAACTATAATAGCTGGGCCTCGTTCAGGTGATTCAAGAATTCGAATGGCAAGAGTCATTGATCTCTTACCAGAGACTGACGATGAAATTATCATCTCGTCATTTTCGCCATACTCAGACGAACCTTATTTAGAACTACAGCGAGTAAAAGCAAGTTCAGGGCGTAAACAAAGTATGGGGAAGCTTCCTTTACGTGTTTACAAAGGAACAAATACGAGCGTTTTATTGGATCATAATGGTATTGCGAGGCTGGCAACAGGTATTGCCCCAGATAAAAATAATCAAAGTATTGTAGTCACAAGAGATAATAAAGATGATGAGTGGCATGAAGTACTCCGATTTGACAGTGATTCAGGATCTTTTACCCCACTTACATTTTTAGCTGATAATTCAACTGTGATTGGTATTAGTGATAATACAACTGATACGTTATCTATCTCTTCATTTGATCTGAAAACAAACAAACAAACTGTGAAAGTGACTCATCCAAATACAGATCTAATGCCAGTTGTTAGTATAAATAACGGCAAAGTCAGTGAAGTAATTGGAGCAAGTTATGAATTAGATTCAATTGAAAATGTTTTTTTTGAAGATATAACAGATACTGGCTTTGCGAGTTTATTATCGAGCTTATCAAATTCATTTAAAAACCAAACTATAGAGGTTACCTCCTCAACTTTAGATAATGCGAAGCTGGTGTTAACAGTTAGCTCCACTAATAACCCAAAGCAATTTTACTTATTTGATACTAAGAAACGAAGTCTTAGCGCGATAGTTAAAGCTAAACCTTGGTTAAGTCAGGAGGAGATCCCTCAAACAACGCTAATTTCTTATAAAACACGTGATGGGTTAGAGGTTCGCGGGCTGCTAACGCTCCCTGTGAATGCAGATAAGAATTTACCTCTAATAATGCATCCTCATGGTGGCCCACATGGTATTAGAGATTCATTATCAACATTAAGTAGTGATGTAAAAGTACTTGCATCACATGGATACGCTGTTTTTCAACCGAACTTTCGTGGTTCAGGTGGCTATGGTAAAAAGTTTCTGCAAATGGGTTACCAAAGCTGGGGGACAAGCATGATTGATGATATGACCGATGGTGTACGTTACCTAATTAAACAGGGGGTCGTTGATGAAGGTCGAATTTGTTCTTATGGTGCATCTTATGGTGGTTATGCTGCGGTTCAAAGTGCTATACGAGAACCTGAGCTTTATAAGTGTGTTGTAGGCTTTGTAGGCGTTTACGATTTACAGCTAATGTTTGAAGAAGGCGATATCTCAGAATCATCTTCAGGTTTAAATTACTTAGAAAACGTACTTCCGAAGACAAAAGCAGAAAGAGAAGCACAATCGCCAGTGCATAATGTAGATAAACTCAAAGCACCTGTATTCATTATTCAGGGTGGCCAAGATGTAAGGGTGCCTGAAGAGCATGCATTTAGGCTAAGAGATGCGCTTAAAAAACGCAATCACTCTGTAGAGTGGATGTACAAAAAAGGTGAAGGGCATGGTTTTTATAAACCAGAGCATAATGTAGAGCGATGGGAAAAAATGCTAACATTTTTTGATAAAAACATAGGTAAATAAAAGTCTACCCCTGAGTAATTAACTTAGGGGTATTATTAATAGATATAAATGTTTTATCGTAGTATTCCCCATTAAAATGAGTTTTAATTATGCGATTTAAAAACCACGTAATTAATAATTACCTTTAAAGTTAAGTTATTTGCTAAAATCCCTCATTAAAATTTAATTGTTATCTCATGACCTACACCCTTAGACCCTACCAAAGCGAGGCGGTTGAACGAACCGTTTTACACTTTAGAAAAACCAATGATCCTGCTGTTATTGTGTTGCCTACGGGGGCGGGTAAAAGTTTAGTGATAGCTGAGCTTGCGCGTATTGCTAAACAAAAAATATTGGTATTGGCGCACGTAAAAGAATTAGTGGAGCAAAATGCCCAAAAGTACAAAAGCTTTGGGCTTGAGGCGAGTATATTTTCAGCCGGATTAAAAGAGAAGTCGTTAACCCACCAAGTTACCTTTGCCAGTGTGCAGTCGTTATCACGTAATTTAGACAAACTTAATGAGCACTACTCATTACTTATTATTGATGAGTGTCATAGAGTAAATGGCGAAAAGAAAAGCCAGTACGGTAAGGTTATTAATGCGCTTAAATCTCACAACCCTGAATTAAAAGTATTAGGTTTAACCGCGACGCCTTACCGACTAGGGTTAGGCTGGATTTATCAGTATCATTACCATGGCTTTGTGCGTGGTAATAAGGAAAGTCCATTCAAACGCTGTATTTTTGAACTACCTTTGCGCTATATGATTAAGCATAACTACTTAACTCCCCCTAAAGAGGTTGATGCTGCAATTAGCCATTATGATTTTTCATCTTTAATCAGCAATGCATTTGGGCAATATAGCAATGAGGATATGAATGCGCTGTTAAAAAAATCGACCCGTGCAACTCAAACAATTCTGCAGCAGGTTATTCAATATAGTGAGAACCGCCATTGTGTGATGATATTTGCAGCTACGGTTATGCATGCACAAGAGATAATGACTTATCTACCAGAGGATCAAAGTGCGCTGATCACTGGAGATACTTCTAATAGCGAGCGCGATAAAATAATAAAGCAGTTTAAAGCTAAACAGTTAAAATATTTAGTAAATATATCAGTACTGACGACAGGTTTTGATGCCCCCCATGTTGATTTTATTGCTATTTTACGCCCCACTGAGTCGGTAAGTTTATACCAGCAAATTGTCGGTAGAGGCTTGAGGTTGGCAGAAGGTAAAAACGATTGTTTAGTGATTGACTATGCGGGCAATGGCTTTGATTTATTCTACCCAGAAGTTGGCGATAAAAAAGGCGATAGCGATAATGAACCCGTGCAAGTGCTGTGCCCTGGGTGTGGCTTTGCCAATATATTTTGGGGAAAAACAGATGCTGACGGCAAAGTAATCGAGCACTTTGGTAGGCGTTGTAAAGGTTTGCTAGAAGATGATAACGGTTTAAGCGAGCAATGCGATTATCGTTTTCGTTTTAAAGAGTGCGAGCAGTGCGGCGCACAAAATGATATTGCTGCTCGAAAATGTCATGACTGTGGTGCTGTGATGGCCGATCCTGATGATAAGCTTCGTAATGCGTTAAACCTTAAAGATGCATTAGTCCTACGTTGTAGCGGCTTGAGTGTGGTAAAACTTAAAGAGCAATTGTTAAAAATTACTTATTTTGATGAAGACGGAGCCAGTTGTGATGAAGTTTTTGATTTATCAAACAAAGGATCACAGTATTACTTTAATAAGCAATTTGGTAAGCGTGTAGGGCAGGGACAGTCACCAGTTGAATTTAGCAGTGCAGAGCAAGTTATAAAAGCCCAGTTTGATTTAATACCACCGGATTTTGTGATTGCGCGAAAAAGTAAAAAATATGGTTGGAAAGTAGCAGATAGACTTTTTGATTATAAAGGCAGCTTCAGAAAAGCAAACCAGCTAAGCCGATAGGCTAAGCTGGGTATCTCATTCATTATTTAAATTAGGGATTATGCTTCTTCTGCGTCTAATCCCCAACCATCACCATAGCCATTAAAACTGTTCGCTATGCTTTCAATGTATTGTTCTGCTTGGCCTAACAGTGCATGTTCAGGCACCATTTGTACATGGGCAATTACTTCCCAAACGCCGGTATCTTTACATTTTTCAACATCAGCAGTTTGCACTAATGCATCGTTTACAATCTCAGTTGCAAATTTTTCGGCATCAGCCTGTTGTTCAAATAAAATGTAAAAATCAATTTGTTGCATTTTACTTAAATCTACACCGGCGGCGGAAATTTCAGCAAGAAGCTGGCCATTGTCATCATCAGGGAATTGCATTAAAAACTCATTAATTTTATTTTGTACTCGTTATAGCTATTGTAACCAAAATAAACCGTTAACGCGTACTAAATTTTGACTGCATCTTTGTGTGTTAATTGCGATTAAGTTAATGTTAGGCTCATTGTGGCTATGGTACTATATTCCTGTCTAGGGTTTATTTTATGGATACCACAGTAAGGATATTTACTTGTTCAATCAGCTTTTAAAGTTTTTTTGTTTTTTTTGCTTATTAGTAAGCCTGTCTTCTATTGCCTCTGAAAATATAATTGAAGATTATGAAATTAAAGGGATCAGTGGCGACTTAGAAAATAACGTTGCACTTTATTTAAAACAACTTGTTGGTGAAAAACCAACCCGTACACTTCGTCGGTATGCAAAAACGCAAGTTGAGAATAGTATCAAAGCCTTAGGTTATTACACTCCAGTAGTAAATATTGATTTTGATAAAGACGAGCGCGAACTTGTTGTAAATATAGAGCGAGGCCCAGCCACACGTATTGAGTCACTTAATATAACTATTAATGGTGAAGCAAAACAGGATCCGTTCGTTCAAAAAACGATTGAAGATCTTAATTTAAAACAAGGTGATATTTTAAATCATGGGGTTTATAGCAGCGCGCATCAAAAAATAGAGTCAGTGTTGCTAGAGTATGGATATTTCGATGCAAAATGGCCTGTTAGAAAATTTGAAGTATCACTTAAAAAACACAGCGCAACCATTACTTTTACTATTGATAGCGGAGTTCGTTATCAGTTTGGTGATATTTTAATTGCCAGAAATACTCCAGCTGAAAAATATATCCGCTCTTTGGCGCCATTTAAAATGGGTCGGTCGTACAAAGCATCCTATATTGCCGATTATAATCTTGATTTATCAAGTACCCCTTATTTTAAGAGCGTGCGTGTTTACGCCGATATTACAGCGAGAAAAAACAAGCAAGTTCCTATAAAAGTAGATGTGTTACATAAACCAGAAAATAGTTATGAAATTGGTGGTGGCTTTAGTACAGATTTAGGGCCGAAAGTACGTTTTAAATGGAGTAAACCATGGATCACCGATAACGGGCACTATCTTGAAAGCAATTTAAATGTTTCTCAAAAACAGCAAGATATTTCCATGGCTTACACCGTGCCGGTGAATGATCCGAACGATGATTTATGGCGCTTTTCTGTCGGTTATAAGTTGGAAGATGAATTAACCAATCAAACCTACAGTGAAATATTAACAGGGCAGTTACAGCGCCAGTGGTTAACTGAGCATGAATGGGTACGAACGGCTTTTTTAAGGCGTGAGCAAGAAACCTACCGCATAGGGGATGACGAAGAAAAAACAACTGAAATGTTAATGCCTGGGATCAGTTATGCGCGTAAACAATCAAAGGGTGGCACCACACCTTATTGGGGGGAGCAGTGGTCTATTTCAGCTGAGTTTGGACTCGATAGCGTACTCTCAAGTACCAATTTGGTTAGAGTTCAATTACAGCATGCTTGGTTACGTACTTACCTTGACCGCCATCTGATCTTTTTAAAAGCAAACGTGGGCGCAATGATTGTTAATGATATAAATAACGTGCCATTTTCTTTGCGATTTTATGCCGGTGGCGATCAAAGTGTCAGGGGTTTTGCTTATCAGTCGATTTCTCCGCAAAACGAGCAGGGTGAGCGTATTGGTGGTAAATATTTATTAGCGAGTACCGTTGAATACAACTACCAATTTGCTAAAAATTGGCGGGCTGCGCTGTTTGTTGATGGGGGGACCGCAACCAATGATTTTTCAGAACAATTTGAAGTAGGTGCAGGATTTGGTTTTCGTTATTTAACACCGGTTGGTCCGATAAGAGTTGATCACGCGTGGGGGCTCACAAAAGAAAGTAAAAGTACCCGTTTAAGTATTACCATAGGGCCTGAAATTTAATGTCAGTATTTAAAAAAGTAACGGCGATAGTTAGCGCCGTTTTAGCAACGCTGTTAGTTACACTGTTTTGCGTTTTGTTTACCGCCCCTGGTAATCAATTGCTTGCTTATACAGCGAATAAATTGGTTGATGGATTAACCATCGAAATAAAAAATGGCCGATTTTTATACAATGACGCATTTAACTTACAGTTTGACCAAAATGGCGTAAGCGTTAATGCACAGCAACTAAAGATAGATTTATTTTGGTGGCAATGTGATGGTATTTGTATTGATAATTTAAGCGCTAAGTCGATTAAATTAACCTTGCCAAAAAGCGCTGAGAATAAAGACGATACGCCAACCGAAGCATTAGAAAAAATAACCTTACCCTTTAATATTGCATTAAAAAATCTAGCTATTGATGAATTTATTTTAAATCATTCAAGTGCAAATGTAACACTTAACACTCTGCAATTTTCGGCAAAGGCTGAAGGGTCTGATATTACAATTAAACGTTTAACCACTCCTCGCATTAATGTGGTATTGAAAGAGCAAACCGCAGCTCAACAAGCAGCGGCTAATCAACAAACAACAACGGCTATTAATGAATTGCCAGCTTTACCCAATATCGATTTTATCTCACCACTTAACATCAATGTTGAGCAGTTCAATATCACCAACGTGACAATAAATCAGGGCGAGCAACACTATTCAATTAATGATATTGCTCTGCAAATGAGCGTAGAAGATGCCACTATTAAGGTACAGTCACTATCGGCAGGTTATCAGCAGTGGCAGTTAAAAACTCAGCTTGATGCAACACTTGAAGGGGCAATGCCAATTAACGGCAACATTAGCTTAAAAGGGAATGAACATGGAGCTACTCTTGATATAAATGGTGATCTAGCCAAGCTTAACATTGCGCTTGATACCACAGGATTATTTCCTTTAAATTTGAGAGCCACAGCCAACCTCAAACAGAAAAATTATCCCTTTAGTGTTAATGGCAAAATTAATCAATGGCTTATTAATACACAAAGTAATGAGCTAAAGGTTAAAAACATCAATTTAAGTGCCCAAGGTAATGCTAACGACTATCAATTAAGTTTAACGGGTAATACTCAGCTAGATGCTTATCCAAGTGTAGATTTAAATGCTCAGCTAAAAGGCACACTAAACAAGGCAACGCTTGAAACGCTTGCTTTAAAAGCTAACGATAGCGCTGCGAATATTCAAGCACAGCTTGATTGGCAACAGGGAATTAAAGCGGACTTTACCGGCGTTTTATCAAATTTAAAAGCGCAATACTTAACCGATGCCCTAACCAGTGATGTTTCAGGGACGTTTAAAGGCGTATTTAACGCCCAAGCCGATACCTGGCAGCTAAGAATGAACAATACTAAGCTAGCCGGCTTACTGAACAACGTGCCCTTAGAGTTTGCTGCAAACTTTAAGTTAGATAATCAATTAAAAGCGGATATCGATAGTTTTTATTTAAGTAGTGGTACTAACAAGTTAACTTTGAATGGACAGGTAGATGATACATGGCAAGTTGACGGTGATATTACGCTTAATAGTGATGAGCAGGCTAATCTGCCTTTTATTGCTAACGGTAAAGCGGACTTAAAAGTACGGGGCAACAGATTAACCCCTTCGGTTGACTTAGTTGTTATGCTAGAGCGCTTTATTTTTAATGAGATAAACATTAATAAACTCGCTATAAAATCTCAATTAGATACGGCCGCTGATTGGCAAACTGATCTCAGTGTTAATGTTGCATCTGCACTGGTCGCTGGGCAGCAAATTAATAATATAAACATAGCTGCCAGTGGTGATAAAACAGATCATCAACTTAGCGCGTCGATTGATGCCGAAAAAGGCGCGGTGGAACTTGAGCTTAATGGCAAAATGAAAAATGCCATTTGGAATGGTGAGCTAAGTGACATAACCCTTAGTGATAAAAAGCTGAGTTTTAATAATACTAAAAAAATATCCGTTATGGTGAATACACAAAACGGGGATTTTGATGTGAGCGCTCATTGTTGGCAATCAGCTCAAAGTAAGTTGTGTATAGATACCTTGTCACAAATAAAAGCGCTAGGGCAGTTTAATGCAAAGCTTGCTAACCTCTCACTTGCAGAGCTTAAGCACTTATTACCAGATAATATTCGCACACGTGGAGACTTAACAGGTGATTTTGCTGCTAATTGGCAGTCAGGTGCACTTAAAACGCTCAGAGCGAATGTAAATTCTAATGGGTTAAATGCAGTGCTAACCTCAGAAGAGGATCGATTTAAACTCCCAATAGAAACACTCAATATTAGTGCCTTTTCAGATTCGCAGATTGGTAAAATTGAAGCTAACTTGGCATCCAGTGTGCTAGGTAAAATAGCTACCGAGATAAATATTGACGACATTCAAAATACACAAACACTCTCTGGTAACGTTAATATAGATAAAATTTTACTCTCAGACATTCAGCCATTTTTAGATACGCTTGAGCAACTTAAAGGGGCAATCAGTGGGCAGGTTTCATTAGCAGGAACGCTCAAAGATCCTCAGTTAGATGGTGAGCTTAATATTGCAGACATTAATTTAGAGGGAGAGCAATTACCCGTTGCACTTAAAGACTCTAATATACATATTTTATTTAATAAAACCACGGCAACAATTAATGGCAACTTAAGTGATCCTCAAGGCGGGCAAGTTAAACTTACCGGTGATGTTGATTGGCAAGGCGAGCAACCCGCGGTTAATGTTGCAGTTATTGGCAATGAGTTTTTTGTTAGAGCGCAGCAGGGTGTGATATTTAAAGTATCACCTGATCTAAAAATCGGCATAGCAGATAACGCGCTTAACCTTGTTGGTGAAGTGGTTGTGCCTTATGGGCGTATAGAAATTGAAGAGCTGCCCGAGGGCGCAGTGCAAGTAAGCGATGATGAAATAATTATTGATCAAAAAACACAAGCGGCTAAAAAAGTCCCTTTTGATTATGATATAGACTTAAAAGTAACAGTAAAAAATGATGTAAAAGTTGAATCGTTTGGGCTCGAGTCTAAAGTGACTGGTGATTTAGCGCTTAAAATGAGCCAAGGTACGCCAATTATTGCCACCGGAGAGCTTAATTTAATAGAAGGGACGTATTTAGCCTTCGGGCAAGATTTGATAATTAGAACAGGGCAAATAGGCTTTAGTGGCGCAATCGACAAACCGTATCTCAATATTAAAGCGATTCGTAACCCAGATAATACCGCTGATGGTGTGATTGCCGGAGTGACTTTAACCGGCAGTGTTGAGCAACCTACGTTAAAAGTATTTTCTGAGCCTGCGATGGATCAAGCCCAAGCCTTAGCCTATTTACTCAATGGGCAACCATTAGGAGAGGGCGACAGCTCTACAGATGCTATGTTAACTCAGTTATTACTTTCTCAAGGTGTGAGTCGCAGTGAGGGAGTGGTTTCTAAGGTGGGTGAAACCTTTGGTTTATCTGATGTAAGCTTAAGCTCTAAAGGCAGTGGTGAACAAACAAAAGTAGAGATATCGGGTTATATAGCTCCAAGCTTGCAGGTTAAGTACAGTGTTGGGGTGTTTGACTCACTCAGTGAAGTGGCTGTGCGCTATCAGTTACTCTCTAAACTATACATAGAAATAACCAGTGGCTTATACCAAAACGTAGATATACTGTATAAGTTTGATTGGGACTAGGGTCTGTTGACCTTTGCGGATTAAAATTTGTTCAAACTAGGGGCGGTTTAATCGCGGCGCGAGGTTTGTAACCTAGTGGGCTAAGTAAAAACCGAGTAACAAAGAGTAAATTGCCCCTAGGCAGAACCCGAAGGGCAGCGCCTGTTTGGCATTGATGCTGCGTTATCGCCTATTTATGGGGAATAACCACACCACATAGGCTCTGCCTTGCCTAAATACCAAACAGGCTGCTGCAAATTTAACCTTGAAAGGTCAACAGACCCTAATAGATAACTATAAAAAAGGAAAGGTATGAAAAAGTGTGTAGTGACCCTTTTAGTGTCGGCTTTGTTAGGTGGGTGTGCCCAGCAGACTACTCAATCACCAGCCTCGTCGGCTAAAAAACTAACAAGCAGTGAGATTATTGCGGCGGCTAAAGATGATGAATGGCGATGGGTCGAATCAGAGAATATTCTAAAGTTAACCCTGCCCACAGGCGCTGCATATATTGAGCTTAACCCCAAACTTGCGCCTAAACACACTGCGAATATTAAAAAACTGGCAAGACAAGGCTTTTATCAAGGTACTCACATTTACCGTTTTGTTGAAGGATTTGTAGCCCAAGGTGGCGATAGTACGGGTAAAAAGTTAGCCAAAACTAAAGATAACACGGTGCCAGCGGAATTTTATTTAACCACCACTGAGCCACTTTCAATAACCGAGATGGGCAGTGATGGTTATGCACCCGTAACGGGGTTTTTAGGTGGTTTTGCGGTTGCACAAAACCAAGCGCATACACAAACGTGGCAAGTCCATTGTCATGGCATATTTGCAATGGCGCGCGATAACGATATAAACAGTGCCAGCAGTGAGTTTTTTGTCACCATAGGTCAAGGGCCGCGTTATTTAGACAAAAATATTACCGTGTTTGGTCGGGTGCTTAAAGGCATGGCACATTTTCATCAGCTAGCGCGAACGCCAACTGAGAATACCGAGTTTAACCCCATTACTGATCTACAAGTATTAGCGGATGTAGCAGACGATAGCAGCCAATTTAAAGTAATGAAAACAGACTCTGATTCATTCAAACAATTAATTATTGCTCGGGGTAACCGCAGCGAGGAATGGTTTGCGTACAGCCATAATTATATTGATGTGTGTGGCATGGCGGTGCCAACTAAGCAACTTAATGACTAAAAAAGGAGCCTGAGGCTCCTTTTTTAAGGTAACGTGACACTTATTGACGGTTTATTTTTACCGAAAATGGGGTTTCGTTATAATGTGTTGAGCGATATGGGTTTATATCAAGCCCACCACGGCGCGTATAACGCGCGTATACCTCAAGTTCTTTAATATTGAGTTGAGTGGTTAAGTCGCTATAAATACGCTCCACACATTGCTCATGAAATTCATTATGGGTTCTAAATGAAATTAAATAGCGTAATAAGGACTCACGACAAACTTGCTCACCAGTATAGCGAATAATAATACTCGCCCAATCTGGTTGTGAAGTAATTAAACAGTTAGATTTAAGCAAGTGGCTATGCAAAGTTTCGGTGACTATTTTATTGCTTTGTGATTTAAGTGAATGGGCATCAATATGGTAGTTATCTATCTCAATATCTAACTCATCTATACACTCACCTGGAAGCGGTGTGCAAGGAATACAATTGTAGTCATCAGCGCTGTATAAGGTTACCTTTACAGGGCTGTTTACCGCATTGGATAAGTCGTCAATTAAATGTTGTTTAACAATTTCAATACTCCCAAAACGGCTTTGATTAAAGCTGTTTAAATAAAGCTTAAACGACTTTGATTCAATAATATGACTACTTTGACATTCAAAAGTAAACAATGCCACCGCAACCTGAGGCTTACCTTTAGTATTTAACCAAGACAGTTCGTAACCTGTCCATATGTCTTGGCCTTTAAACGGCAGCGCAGTTTCATCAATACTCAATGAATCACGATTAAGCTTGCGAGCAATAGGAAAAAGCAAGCTGGGCGTGTATTGATCGACATACTCAGTAGATTGACCAAGTACGCTGCCTTTAAGATCGGGAGAATTGCTGTAATCTGTCATGTTTGCTCTTAAATAGTTACAATGGGGGCATTATATATAAATTAAATGAGTTTCACAGTATGTCTGTTGCAATGCAATTAGCTCAACTTCACGAAAAATTTAGCCAACAAACGATTACTAATACACAAAAGCGCCCATTAATCGTCCACGATGAGCAATGGCCAAGCCCATGTGAAATAGGTAGCGCCGATGAACATGGTATGATCCAATGGCAAGCGATAGTTAGGGAGCCTTCAGGTTCATTAACCGATCTTGCTAACGCATTGGAGCTTGAGTTTCCAGAGGCGTTGAGTCAATTTTATGGTCATATGTTTGCTGGCAGTGTTGTAGCCAATATTGACGGACATCAAGTGGAATTATTACAAGCATGGAATGAAGATGATTTTGACCTACTGCAACAAAATATCACCGGTCATGTTTTAATGAAACGTAAACTCAAACAAGCGCCAAGTGTATTTATTGGGTTAACCGACCAAGACGATTTGCTTGTTACCGTATTAGTAGAAACAGGTGAGGTGTGCCTAGAATATGTAGGTAAAAAACCACATCATGTACTTGCCAAAAACCTCAGTGAATTTATAGCATCGTTGTCAGTATAATTATAAGGTAGTTTTAAGGTGCGATGTTTTTAGACATAGCACCTTAAGTGTGGGATTTATTGAAAATCCCACGAAATATTAGAGACTATACCACACGGTTCACACCTAAAATCAAACAAGCCAAACCAAGGCTCGGGTAATTTCCATTCACCATGGCAACTCGGGCATTTACGCTCAAGTTCAGAGGCTTTATCAACCCCCCCTACACGGTATAAATAATAGTAAACAGGCTTTTTAGTTAAAAAACTAATCCGTTTAGTTATATCTTTACCACGGCGGTATAAATCACTTTGGGTGCTGGCTATTTCTTCAAGCGCTGGAAATTCACAGCGTGTTGCACCATTAATTTGAATTTGATCGCACGCTTGCCAATCTTCTTGCCATTTAATTAGTGTTTTATAGTCACCATTAGCAATCGCAGGAATATTAAATAGCGGCACGGGTAAAAAGTCATCGCCACAATACAGTGGGCTACATGTATGCACATAGGTGGTATATAAAATATAGCTTGATGGCTCTTTACAGCCATCGGCACCATTGGAGTGAATATCTTGGCCGATGACCTTTACTTTGGGAGCAAGCAAACCAGCGCCATGAAGCTTTTCAACACTGTGTTTAACAAACGCACTGTTATTAAGTGGGTGCATGGCGTCTTCGGTCGGGCACATTACACGAGTAATAAAATAGCCATCTTTTAACACCGTTGGAAATTCCTCTCCAATGATTTGGCCATTAAAGCGTAATGCATTCACTAAGCGGTTTATTGCCTGCTCGGCTTGCTCTAGGGTTGTGTCTTGGTAGCAATCAAATGTTAAATCAACAACAAACATTTATAGTCTCAAATTATTTTTGCTCTAGCAAAGCAAGTAATCGATCAAGTTTTTGCTCAATTCTATCTAACTGAGTGTTTTTAGGATCTGAGTTACTTGTTTGCTCGGGTGTTTTCATTAAATTATAAATTGAATCGGGATTATTTTTATATTGACTCACTGCGGCAATAATAACCGGCATAGGAAGTGGTTTTACTAAACGGCTTTTAGTTAGTGCAACAGTGGGGACTTTGCCTTCATCAAGAAGGACTTTAATAGCTTCAAATACAGCAGCATTCATTCGATTTATAACTCTTTAATAAAGTAAGCTCGCAACATGGAAGTTGCGAGCAGGTATGGTAACAATAAAGTGGCTCAGACACATTAAAATGTGCGATTTAATTCTTTTGACGAAGGCGAGAGTCGAGTTCGTCAATTACCTCACTCCAATCGCCATCAACCGCCAGCGATTCAGCAATAAAGTGTTGTTGGGCTTCATCCCAAAAGGGAGCATCTTGCAATAATGTGGCATCCGAAATGGCATGCGATGCTATAAATGCATCTATTTCTGCTTCTGTATTAGGTAACCCTAATTGTGCGAACAATGTATTTATGTCGTGCTTAGTCGTATCCATAATCGTGCTCCTTAATGAATTAATACTTAATACTTATTAACTCTAGGGGGGAATGATATATCTTGCCAGTTTAACCCTTACTGAATTTACGCTTTATTTACTCAGTAGTAAGTCGCTAAAGCATGATCTGACTCAACGCAGTGGATGAGCGTACTAACTAAAATGTAAATTCGCTTATTTGTCCCACTTAGGTCTATAGTTATATGAGCATTTGGTCATCGTTGTAGTTCAAAATTAATCCCAAACAAGTTACTCGGCGTAATGACAAAAGGTATAAAATAATAAAGGAAATAAAATGACAGCCACAGCAGAATCCACAGACACGTTTAGCGTGCAACATATTGCACCAGAAGATATCAGTACCGCTGCAAGCCTTATATATCAGGCCTACCAAAATGACCCTATTTTACAAACTCTGCTCGGGTATAACGAAAAAAGCCCTCTGGACTATGAAAAAAAACTCCGTGCGCTTATTCGCGAAGAGCTCAGTAGCTTTTGGCAAGAAAAACAGCCTTTAATTGGCCTTTACCGTAACGATAAGTTAAAAGCAGTTGCTTGTGTATTTGAGTCAAGTAGCCAACTTCAAGCAGAGCGTTATTGGCATTGGCGATTAAAGTTGATGTTAAGTGCCGGTTATTTGCAAACGAATCAATTAATTGAAAAAGAAAAAACTATTCGTGATGCACTAAAGCCGCAAGGCAATTACTACTTTTTAGCGTTTATAGCCGTTGACCCACATTTTCATGGTCAAGGGTTTGGCCGCCAATTGCTTAAAGGCTTAGATGGTTTATTGTATGACAATCCTGAGTCCTCTGGTATAGCGGTATTTGTGACTCGTGACGAACATACGCAATTTTTTAAATCACAAGGCTTTGAGCACTTTAAGCAGCTCACATTTAACCGAGTTAAAGGTGAATTACTTTTTAAAACTGCTCTATCTGTACAAGGCTAGGTGTTTAGAATTGTGATTATGTAAGCCAATGTTCCAAATAGGGCGCACTTACGTGAGATATATCTTACATTAACGTGCGCCTTGTCAGTTTAACTCCGTATTTTATCTTCTTAAAAATATCAAGCCATTGTATTTATTTTATTTTTCAATTTTATGACCGTAATTTTTTTGTTTTCCTCACTATCATACTAAGCTGCTTGCTTTAAACTTTACTTTGTCAAGACGACATAGCCCAATGATTGAGCTACTGCCACGGATAAGGAATAAGTAGTTACTAGCAGGAAGCACAAAGGACAAGTTAACACGGATGCAGGGATGAAACAGGAAGTACACTGAGGACTAAAATAGCTGGGAGCTATTTAAAGGACACCAAGGATGATGCGATAGGAAATTGCAGGAGCGTTAGTTTACGCAGGATAGCCAAGGCGGCAAGTGGATATTGCAGGATGCAATGGAGAGTAAACACGGTAGTTTGCTCGTTCAGAGGATGATAAAAAGGGAACAGGTAAAGGATACCTTACAGGATGTTGGCAATTGGGGCGTAACTGAGGTTACGCCTTGGTTTTTTATATTATAAAAATTATATCTTATGTGGTGGCACAACCACACTTTTTAGTTTTTCATCTTCCATGATTAATACCCCTTGGTAGGCGTTTTCACCGTCACTTGAAAACTCAAAAATAAATTCGCTTTTCATGCCCGGTTTACCACTTTTTAAAATGCCAAATCGACGCTTGTTGCAAGCTACACTCATAAGTTGCACTTGCAATTGCTCGCTTTGGCGTTTGGCATGAACGTTCGCTGCTTCGGCTATTTTACGATTTAGCCAAAAAAAATAAATTACAGCCCCAATAAGTATGAACGTCCATAAACTAGCCATTTAAGAGAATAACCTTCCAATTGCGCGAGCTAATGTCTCGCTTCTGTTTTCTTCACGTAATAAAGCTAATAAGTGAGGGCGAATAGTCGCAATTGCAACTAAATCTGCAAAAACGCTAGGAAATAATTCAGCTATTTCCTCATGATGCGCGCATTTATCCATAAACACATGTAAACGCTGTGGCTGTTCTAACTGTTTAAAGCAGCGACCAGCAATGGTCAACAAAATATCAGAATCCTGCCCTAAAGGTGAGTTAAGCGCGCAATCAACAAGCTGTGCACTCAGCCCAGTAGCTTGCCCTGATGATATTGCACGCAGCGCGGCAGAGGCCGCAACAACATCATTATTACTAAGGGCGGTTTGCCCATAACTTAACAATAACTCACTTAACGAGGGCGGTATTTCGATATGTTCAAGCATTGCACTTAATGGCTGTAATACTTCAACTGGTAATTTAGGCCACGCTGCTTGTAAGTGCTTTAAGTTATCAGCACTATGAAGACGATAAGCAAAATCGGCAATGCCTTGTAACGCGACATTTTGCCAATTATCAAAGCCAATTTGGCCACTAAAGTAGAGTTGGGTGTGCTCGTAGTATTGCGACGCTGGTTGCTTTAGTAACACTTTAACTTGTGCATTAAACGCCGCTAATTTATTCGCGTTCGGAGTAAATACATAAGGGTTGTTATCGAGTGTGCCATCGGCTTGCTCGCCGGTAATTTCTGTTCCTAGTGCCTGAATAACCATATCTGCAAAGTGATCACGGCTCGCGCTTACTAACTTACTTTGCTCATCAAGTGGGAATTTTAAAAACCACACATAAGGTTCTTTACTGGCTTTGCTATCCCAAAACTGAATAGCTAACCATGCATGACCTGCTAATGGGTAAGGGTAAGGAATTTGCGCTTGTTCAACGGCTAAAAATTGTTGTTTATCAAGCTTGGTAATGTGCCTGCCAATATCAAAAGCACGCCATTGAGTGCCTGCACCATCTAAAAGCTGGCCTAACGTAGCTATATGTTCACTCATGGATTTCCAACTGTTTTTACTACAAAATTGCCTTAATTATACGCCATAGCGACTGTTGTGGGAACAGGGTATAATTGCATAATACACAAACCAAAGGGTGATTATGTACCAGCAAACCCACATATATTTACAGCAATTAGTGGCGCTACTTAAAAAGCATCAACTGTGGCAGGTTGAGCCGCTGAATCCCGATTTATTAGATTCTAGCGTACCGTTTTGTCACGATACACTGGCATTTGAACAATGGTTGCAGTTTGTATTTATTGAAAAGTTACAGCGGCTAATTGACAACAAGCAGCCGTTACCGCGCAATTTTGCAGTCGCCCCGATGGCGCAAATGACACTCACTGATAAATCAGGCAGCGAAGACATTATCGCTTTACTGACCCAATTAGATTCATATTTAGGAGAGCCTAATGAGTGAGCGCCTAGAGCCTATTGAATACAGCGAACTGTTGATTCTTTATCAAGATGAAAATTATGTAGCAATAGATAAACCCTCTGGGCTACTTGTTCATCGCTCATTTTTAGATAAACATGAAACTCAATTTGCAATGCAAATGCTGCGCGATCAAATAGGGCAACATGTGTTTCCGGTTCACCGTCTTGATAGGCCTACTTCGGGTGTATTACTGTTTGCATTAAGCTCAGAGGCGGCGCGTGATATGAATCAATTATTTATTGAGGGCACAATAACAAAGCGTTACTTAGCGTTGGTACGCGGGTTTGCGCCTGAATCTGTTTTTTTAGATAAACCGTTAAAAGAAGAACTCGACAAAATAGCCGATAAGTTTGCTGATCAAGACAAAGCCGCGCAAGAAGCACAAACCCAATTTAATTGTTTGCATCAAGCTGCGCTGCCTATCCCAATAGGAAAATACCCAACGGTTCGTTATTCTTTGGTAGAGTGTTTTCCTAAAACGGGTCGCAAACATCAAATACGTCGGCATTTAAAGCACTTGTCTTTGCCTATTATTGGTGATGTAAATCATGGCGATAACCAGCATAATCAGTTTTTTAGGGAGCATTTTTCGCTTCGCCGTCTAATGTTGTTTGCATCAGAGCTTAGCTTTGTGCACCCTTATAGTAATAAACCCATAACAATTAAAGCGCCGCTGGGTGACGCAATGTTAAACATTTGCAAACAGCTGGGTTGGCCAGAACAAGAAGAGGATTATTAAATGGCACATATTAGTATTTTTGTTGGCAGCGTGTATGGCGGTGCAGAGCGATTAAGTGAGCAAGTTAGCGACACGCTAGAGCAAGCTGGCCATCAGGTTAGTGTTTTCGAGCAGCCGACTTTAGATGATATAAAAAATGCTTCGCATATTTTAATTATTACCTCGACCACTGGGCAAGGCGATATTCCTGATAATTTAGCCGATCTTTATCATCAATTAAATAGTACTTTTCCAATGCTAACAGGCAAGCCTTTTGGCATTGTAGCCATGGGTGACAGAAGCTACGGTGATACGTTTTGCGCAGCAGGGCGCAGCTTTGATGAACTATTACGTGACTTACAAGCTAAACCTGTTGGTAACCGACTCGAAATCGATGCCTGTGAAGACTTTGAGCCTTGGCCTGTCGCCGAGCCTTGGTTACAAACCTGGCTTGGTAAATTACCCTCTTAAATGCGCAGACTCTAGATGAAAAAACATAAACTGAGTTTGATTGTGCTTGCGGGCGGGCAAAAGAGCCTTGGTTTGGGGTTACCTATAAATCAGAACTGACAAGTATTGCGGCTACTTTGTGCGCATTGCGTCAAGCGTAGCTATTGAATTATTTTCGCCTTGGGCGAAAAGGGTGAAGTAGAAAATGAATTCAATTCCTATTGAAGTTTACTTATCTGAGAATTTTGGCCTTGACGATAAGCATGCGAGTATAAAACCCATCGGTAGTGGTCATATCAATACTACCATGTTATTGAGTACACCTAAGCGGTCATTGGTTGTACAAAAGCTTAATACGGTGGTGTTTCCAAAACCACAGTTACTTGTTGATAATGCAAGATTAATAGAACAACACTTAAGCAAAAAGCAGCAAGTAGGTGAGTTCAACTTAGCAATTGTGCGGCATGTAGCGACAACTCAGCATGACTATTTAGTAAATAATAATGACGATACTTGGCGAGCCCTTGAGTTTATTGGTGGCAGTTACAGCGAAGATGTGGTTAATACTGTTAGCCAAGCGCAAACCGCGGCTAATGCCTTTGGCCAATTTGCTGCAGCATTAGAGGACTTTGACGCTAACAAATTACATGCGGTTATCCCTAACTTTCATAATTTAGCCATGCGTGCAGAGGTTTTTAAGCAAGTTATTAACACCGATCCTCATAAACGTGTAGCTCATTGTCAGGAGGAGGTTGATTTTTGCTTGTCGCAGTTCTCACTCATTGATGAGCTCAATGAATTAGCTGGAAAAGTCCCTATTCGCGTGTGTCATAACGATACTAAAATAAACAACATGCTATTTTGTTCAGATTCTAATAATGCAAAAGCGGTGATTGATTTAGACACCTGTATGCCAGGTTATTGGCTTAATGACTTTGGCGATATGGTCAGAACATTTTGCTCTGCAGAGCAAGAAGACTCAACAGCGCTTGAGAAAGTAGGTGTTCGTGAAGACATTTTTGCAGCAATTGTTAAAGGTTATGTTGAACCATTAAAATCAATATTAACGGCCGCGGAAAAACAAAGCTTTTGGTTAGGTGCTAAAGTGATGCCTTTTATGATTGGCTTACGCTTTTTAACCGACTATATAGACGGCGATAATTACTTTAGTGTTAAACATGAGAGACACAATTTAGATCGCGCAAAAAATCAATTTGCGTTGTACAGGGATATAGTAAGTAAGCAGCAGGTATTAAAGGCGATGTTAACTAAGATATAAGCCCAATCGGTTATATTGCTCAAAGTGCTAAAGTTAAGCTTTGAGCAATATAAAGCGAGGTTAAACGCTAAAAATACGTATAAACTTCTAACCCCTCAATCGTTATTAAGCATCGGCTAGTTTTACGCGGATTTTGCTTTTATCAACGGTTGTTTGATTAAGGGCTTTAATTGCGCCTTTAACTTCAATGTCGTTTGGCATTTCTACAAAAGCAAAACCTTTTGATTGGCCAGTTTCTTTATCGAGTACTAAGTTACAGGTGGTCACTTTACCGTGCGCTGTAAATAAAGTACGAAGCTCATGCTCAGTGGTAGCACGAGATAAGTTGCGAACTAATAGTTTCATAATGAACCTAATTAAGGGTATCAGCGTTAATTATCTCAAGTAACCCCGCTTTAGCCTAACTTTATTTTACATTTGCTGAAAATAACGCCCAAAAACAAAAAAAGCTGCTCGTTGGCAGCTTTTTGTTTATCAGCAGGCTTATTTTACTTCTTTACCCGCTGCTTGTTGATCTGCGTGATAGCTTGAGCGTACAAACGGGCCAGAAGCCGCGTGTGTAAAGCCAATTTCATCAGCATACTCTTTTAGTGCATCAAACTCAGCAGGCGGCACGTAGCGTTTTACTGGTAAGTGATGCTTAGAGGGTTGTAGGTATTGGCCTACGGTTAGCATATCAACGTTATGCTCACGTAAATCACGCAGTACTTCTTCAATTTCGCTAATTTCTTCACCTAAACCAACCATTAACCCCGATTTAGTTTTAACCTCAGGGTGTGCTTCTTTAAAGCGGCGTAATAATTCAAGTGACCACTTGTAATCAGCACCAGGACGCGCCAATTTGTACAAACGTGGTGCTGTTTCTAGGTTGTGGTTAAATACATCTGGCGGCGTTTCAATTAATATTTCCAACGCTCTGTCCATACGACCACGAAAATCAGGGACTAATATCTCAATGGTGATTTCTGGATTGTGCTTGCGAATTTCACGGATACAATCGGCAAAGTGCTGAGCGCCACCGTCACGTAAATCATCACGGTCTACCGAAGTGATCACTACGTAGCTTAGCTTCATGTCTTTAATGGTCAGTGCAAGCTTTTCAGGCTCTGCTGCATCGGGCTTTAATGGACGGCCATGTGCTACATCACAGAATGGGCAACGACGTGTACAAATAGCCCCTAAAATCATAAAGGTCGCCGTACCGTGGTTAAAACATTCTGATAAGTTAGGGCACGAGGCTTCTTCACATACAGAGTGAAGGCCATGCTTACGCATTGCTTGTTTTATGCCGTCAATCCGCTCGGTTGACTTAGGTAAGCGGATTTTAAGCCACTCTGGCTTACGGAGCATTTCGGTTTTTTCTGTTGGTAAAACTTTAACGGGGATCAACGCCATTTTTTCTGCGTCGCGTAGTTTTACACCTGGTTCCATTTTGACTGGTTTATTCATTCGTTTTCAAACCCTTCAGTATGCTTAACCTGTGTTGCATTAAGCTTTTTGATCATGTGTTTTACCAGCCCTTGACCTGCAGCTTCAAGGTTTTGAGGGCCATTTAATTCTTTAGTTTGCACCATATTCATGCCCGCATAACCACAAGGGTTAATGCGTAAAAATGGACTTAGGTCCATGTTAACATTTAATGCTAAGCCATGAAATGAGCAGCCACGACGAACTCTTAGGCCTAAAGAGGCAATTTTGCTGTCGTTCACGTAAACACCGGGTGCATCGGCTTTTGCGTATGCATCAATACCGTACTCAGCAAGGGATTCAATAATACATTCCTCAAGCCATGTTACTAGCTCTCGTACGCCAATCTTTAAACGACGTAAGTTAAATAATACATACATCATTTGCTGACCTGGGCCGTGGTAAGTTACTTGTCCGCCACGATCCACTTTAATCACTTCAATGTCACCTGGGGCGAGCAAGTGCTCATCTTTACCGGCTTGGCCTTGGGTAAATACACTTTCGTGCTCTACCAGCCAAATTTCATCTGGGGTATTTTCATCACGGGTGTCGGTAAAGTCTTGCATTTTTTGCCAAATCGGCATGTAACGCTGACGACCCAGTTGGCGTACGATTAGGGTGTTTTCGCTCACAACAAATCTCAACTATGGATTAAAGCATATGGCGTACGTCATCGATGTTGCTGATCACGTTGTAAATTTCTTCAATGTGTTTGCCGCTTGTTACAGTAGCTACTAGCGTTACAGACTCGTAATTACCTTTACTGCTTGGTTTTACTTTTGGCGCATAATCACCTGGAGCAATAGGTTGTAATTTAGCTAAAATTTGATCAGTTAAGTTTACATTAGCTAGACCCATAATTTTAAATGTAAATGGGCAAGGGTACTCTAAGTACTCATCAAATTTAGTGTCTTTAACAGGTTCAACCACGACGGGAACTCCTCAAACAAAAAGTGTTGGCTTTGCTAAAACGCGAAGCTTAAAACTGACAGGCTAATGGCAATCTTGAAATGATGCTATTGTTGACCCAAGCCAATGATAGTCATTCAATACGATTGGTATATATGGGGCGCATTCTAGCACTTTTCAAGCAAAAAAAAACGCCTCACAGTGGAGGCGTTCATATTACTTTACTCGCAATTACATAATCTGTAAGCGTAAGTAGTCATATATTTTACTAAAGAAGCTACCTTCTTGTATTTCTTCAAGTGTAACTAGCGGATATTGTGCAATATCTTCGCCTTCAAGCTGTAAAAATAAAGTACCTACTTTAGTGCCTTTGGCTAAAGGTGCCTCAAGGGTATCGTCTAGCTCAAAGTTTGCTTTAAGGTTTTTATGCTGACCACGAGGAATAGTAATAGGTGTATCTTCTAAAATTCCTAAAGAAACATTCTCTTTATTGCCCATCCAAACACGTTGCTCAGCAAAGCTGTCGCCGGCTTTATACGGGGTAATTGTTTCAAAAAAGCGAAAACCGTAGTTGAGTAGTTTTTTACTTTCTACTTTACGCGCGCGCTCACTTGAGGTGCCCATTACAACGGCAATTAAACGCATGTCGTTTTTTGTTGCAGAGGTGACTAAGCTGTAACCGGCATCAGATGTGTGACCCGTTTTAATACCATCTACATCTAGGCTTTCATCCCACAACAAAGAGTTGCGGTTATATTGCTTTATGCCATTGAAGGTAAAAGACTTTTGTTTATATAGAGCGTATTCATCAGGCACATCTCTGATAAGTGCAGCCCCTAATGTTGCCATGTCGCGTGGCGTTGTATAATGCGCATCAGTATCAAGGCCATGGCTATTAACAAAATGCGTATTAGTCATGCCTATTTTTTCGGCGTGAGCATTCATTAAATCTGCAAACGCGCTTTCGCTACCAGCAATATGCTCTGCCATAGCAACACATGCATCATTTCCTGATTGAATAATAATGCCATGGTTAAGATCATCGACACTAATTTGTTTACCGACTTCAATAAACATTTTTGATGATTCAGGGAAGTTTTTTGCCCACGCTTTTTCACTAACAGTAACCATATCGGTGGGCGCAATATTACCAGCATTAATTTCGGTACCAATTACATAACTGGTCATCATTTTAGTTAAGCTGGCCGGTGCGAGTTTGGTATCAGCCTCGCCTTGTGCAATGACTTTACCTGTGGTGAAGTCCACCAAAAAGTAACCTTTTGCATTAACTTGAGGAGGCGCTGGAATAATTTGAGCGGTGGCTGAAAATACGGCGGCAGAACAGACTAAGCCGCAAACACCAGTAAGAATTTTTTGTTTAATAGATTTCATCATACTCATTAATGGTTAAAGTTAAAAATATGCGTATTCCCATTCTAAAGGGCTTACTGAGTGTAAAGCAAGAACGCGTTTTGAAATTGATTTTGTTTTAATGTTTCTAGTACTTGTTGCGCATGTTGGGCATCTTTTATTGGCCCTAAGTGCAATCTATAAATAGCGTCTTTTTCAACGATATTTGTCGGTAACTTATACTGTTCTCGCAGTGTACTTGCTAACGCTTCTATGTTGGCTAAGGTACTGCCCGCGGCAACTTGAACGTAGGTTTTTCGTGCATGGGTATCGGCTAGAGTAATGGCTTCTAGCTTAACCTCTGCTGTACCATACTTATGGTATCCAAGTTTGTATGCAGCGGCATAAGAAAGGTCAATAATTCTATTATCATGAAAGGGGCCACGGTCATTAACACGAACAATAATTGATTTGCCATTAGCCGTATTTGTTACCCGCACAAAACTAGGTAAAGGCAACGTTTTATGAGCTGCGGTCATCGCGAACATGTCGTAAATTTCGCCATTAGAGGTGTGATACCCATGAAATTTACGGCCATACCACGAAGCAATGCCCGTTTCTGAATAGCCGGTTTCATCGAGCATCGGGGTATAGCGTTTGCCAAGCACTTCGTAGGGGCGCGTGGTACTCGCACTTTTAATAACTTGAGTAACAATGGCATCTTGCATTTCTAATTCGGTCGGTGCACGAAGCGGCGCCGCATCATGGCGCATGCTGTAACGACTATTTGAACTGCTGCATGCGCTTAAAAAGAGGTTAACGAGAATAATAATTATAAGTTGTTTGTAAAGGCGCATTATTTTAAGAGCATCCTTTTATCTGTGGCAATCGACATAATAATGCCAAATGCAGCCATCAGGGTCACCATTGAGGTGCCGCCATAACTAATTAATGGTAACGGTACACCTACAACAGGTAGCAAACCCGATACCATGCCAATATTTACAAAAATATAAACAAAAAATGTGAGCGTGAGTGAGCCGGCTAATAGTTTACCAAACGCATCTTGTGCGTTAACCGCAATATACAGTCCACGGCCAATAATAAATAAATATAAACTAAGTAAAACACACACACCAAATAAGCCAAACTCTTCACTCAGTACTGAAAAAATAAAATCGGTATGTCGCTCAGGTAAAAATTCTAGTTGCGATTGCGTGCCTTGCAGCCAGCCTTTTCCTTCGATACCGCCTGAACCAATGGCAATTTTTGATTGAATAATATGATAGCCAGAACCCAGCGGATCGCTCTCAGGGTCTAAAAAGGTCAGTACCCTTTGCTTTTGATAATCGTGCATACCGTAGTGCCAAAATGGCCATGCTGCCAAAGCAACAACCGAGCTTAAAAAGCCGATTAAACGCCAGCTCAAGCCAGATAAAAACAATACAAACACACCGGAGCTGGCAATCAAAATTGAGGTGCCTAAATCGGGCTGTTCCTTAATAAGTAAGGTGGGCAACATAACAATGGCAAAGCCAATAATTAAATGAAGTGGACGCGGTGGTAAGTGGTTACGACCAATGTACCAAGCCACCATCATAGGAACCGCTAATTTCATCAGCTCTGAGGGTTGAAAGCGGGTAATGCCTAAATCTAACCAGCGTTGAGCGCCTTTAGAGCTTACACCAAATAGTAGTACTCCAACTAGCATGAGTAATCCTAGGCAATACATGGGAATTACTAAGCGTTTTAACGTAGCGGGGGGGATTTGCGCTAAAAAAAACATTCCAATAATTGCACCTGCCATGCGGGTTACATGGCGGATCATCATAGCCGAGTCTTGCCCTGAGGCGCTGTATACAATGGTGATACTACCGGCCATCATCAGCAATAACGCAATTAAAAGTGGCAAGTCGATATGCAGGCGAAGCCAAATAGAACGCTTATTATGTAAAGCCGTCATGGTACTTGACTCCCTGAGGATTGAATTGGGTTAGCTGCAAAATAATAATCCATTAATTGACGGGCAATCGGCGCACCTACTGAGCTTCCCCCACCGGTATTTTCTACCACAATAGAGACTACTATTTGTGGGTTGTTGTAGGGGGCAAAACCGACGTAAATGGCGTTATCACGTTGGCGCTCTTTAAGTGCATCGGCGTCGTAACGCTCGCCCTGAGCAATACTCACCACTTGGGCAGTACCGGTTTTACCTGCTGGATCGTAGGTAGCGCCTTTAAACGCACGATGGGCAGTTCCGGTGGTTTTTTTAACCGTGTTATGCATAGCATCAATAGCAATGCGCCAGTTATCTTCGTTATTAAGAACAACAGGTGGCTTTTCTTCATTATTGAGCTGAGTAATTTGATCTTCTTTTTTAGCAACTTGCACTAAATGAGGAGGGTGATTTATCCCTCTGTTAACTAAAATATTAGTGGCATTCGCTATTTGAATGGGGGTGGCAGTCCAATAACCTTGGCCAATTCCTACAGAAATAGTATCGCCACGCCACCACGACTCTTTAAAACGGGCTTCTTTCCACTCTTTTGAGGGTAAAATAGCGGTTGTTTCTTCATGAATATCAATACCGGATAATTCACCAAAGCCAAAGCGAGCCATAAAGTTACTTATTTTGGTGATCCCCATTCGATAGGCTGCATCGTAAAAGTAGGTATCGCATGACTCTTCTATTGCTTTGTAAACATCAACATGGCCATGGCCCCAACGTCGCCAATCTCGCCATCTATGCTTTACGTTTGGTATTTGAAAAAAACCTGGATCCCACATGCTGGTGGTTTCTTGCACTATGTTTTCTTCTAATGCCAAAATAGCCATGTGCGGCTTAATAGTTGATGCGGGTGCATAACGTCCTTGAGTGGTACGGTTGATCAGTGGACGATCAGGGTTGAGTAAGGCTTTGTAATCTTTACTGCTAATACCGTGCACAAATAAGTTGGGGTCATAACTAGGGTTTGAATAAAGCGCTAAAACGCCGCCATCTTTTGCATCCATTACCACAATAGCGCCGCGCATATCTTTAAGTGCATGTTGGGCTATTTGTTGTAAACCAATGTCGAGAGTAAGTACTAAGTCATCACCCGGCTGCGGTGGATCCATGCTTAAGGTGCGAATAATACGGCCACGGTTGTTTACTTCAACTCGCTGTGAGCCGACCTGACCATGTAGTAACGGCTCGTAATATTTTTCGATACCCAGCTTGCCAATATCATGCGTGGCTCGGTAGTTTGTGGCTTCATCTTGTTGCTCAAGTTTGTTTAGCTCTTTTCTATTGAGCTTTGCAACGTAGCCTAATGCATGGGTTAAAGTATCGCCAAAGGGATAATATCTCGCTAGGCGCGCTTCAATGCTAAACCCTGGAAATTTATGTTGGTTTACTGAAAACATCGCAACTTCGTTTTCATTTAAACGGGCTTTGAGGACTTGACTTTTAAAACGTCGAGTATGTTTTATATCATCAATAAAATCAGCTTGTTGTTGCTCGGTTATTTCAATGATTTTGCTGATAGACTCCAAAGAGGCGGTTAAATCATCAACTTCTTCAGGGATCACTTCAAGGTTATAAACGGGCTTATTTTCTGCCAGTAAAACACCGTTGCGGTCGTAAATAAGTCCGCGATTAGGTGCAATAGGGATTACTTTTATGCGGTTGTCGTTAGAGCGAGTTTGGTAATCTTGGTGGTCGTCAACTTGAATGGTGTACAAGTTAGACAATAATATGGCTACTAAGGCTAAGATAAAAATAAAACCCACGAATGCACGCCGAGCAAATAAATTAGCTTCTGCTGAGTGGTCGCGAATAGTGGGTCTTCGTTTTAGCATGGCAAGAAACTACTCGCGATGATAAGGGTGGTTGTTATTTAAGCTCCAGCCTCTGTAAAGGCTTTCAGCAACAATAATGCGTACTAAAGTGTGTGGGAGCGTTAAATTTGATAACGACCATTTTTGCTCAGAGGCCGCAATACACTCGGGAGCTAAGCCTTCTGGTCCGCCAATCAGTAAACTGACATCGCGACCATCAAGTTGCCACTTTTCCATGTTTTTCGCTAGCTGGTGAGTATCCAGTGCTTTACCGGTTACTTCCAGTGTGACAATACGATTGCCTTTAGGTATAGCGGCTAAGGTTTTTTCACCTTCGGTGTGTAAAATACGCTTTATATCTGCGTTTTTGCCACGTTTACCTGCAGGTATTTCGATTAGTTCCAGTGCCATATCTTTGGGAAAGCGGCGCTGATATTCTGCAAAACCTGTTTCTACCCATGCTGGCATTTTTGTACCAACAGCAATCATTTGTATTTTCACGACGTTACTTCCAAGCGTTGTCTAAAATAGGGAGCTATTAGCCCCAAAGCTTTTCTAGATCGTAATAGCTACGTGCTTGATCTTGCATAACGTGAACAATCACATCACCTAAATCAACGAGTGCCCATTCGCCATCGCTTTGGCCTTCATACCCTAATGGCTCTTCACCAGCGTGGCGAGCTTCTTTTGCTAAGTTATCAGCAATTGACAATACATGACGTCTTGATGTACCTGAACATACAATCATGTAATCGGTTACGTCTGAGCTGCCAGTTACGTCAAGTTGAATCACATCACGTGCTTTCATATCGTCAATTTTGTCTAGTGCAAAAGCGAGTAGTTGTTTCGAATCCAAGGTTTTGTCTCAATTTAAAATTTAATAGCGGCTATTTTAACACGCTGAGGGGTTTATACCAATCACTCTTGATAAAGCTGATGCTGCTTAATATAGTGACTCACGGCGTCGGGTAATAGTTCACTCTTTTTAGTTCTTTTTTTAAGGGCTTGACGGATTTCGCTGGATGCAGCGTCCAGCTGTTCTCCCTCTAAAAAGTAAAGGTGTCCGGCATTTGTTTTGTTGAGCAGAAAAATATCGTTGGTCACAGCCTGCTGTTTGTAGTTTTTAAGTTCCCCTTGTACATCACAGTTTTGGCCTGGGCGTTGATACACCACCAGATGACAAAGGCGAGTTATTGTTTGCCATTGATACCATTTATCGAAATTGTTGAATGAGTCCATGCCAATTAAAAATAAAATAGGGGTATCGGGGTTTTCTGCTCTTAGCTCTTGCAAACTTAATAAAGAATACGACGGGCCGCTGCGTTGCAGTTCTCGTAAATCAAGTTTGAACGGCGCATAAGGTGTAATTGCGGCTTTAAGCATTGCTATACGATGCTCGGTGCTGATCCCCGGTGCCGCTTTGTGTGCGGGTATTGCACAGGGCATAAAATAGAGTGAGTGTAATTTAAAGGTCGCAACGCATTGCTGCGCCATATTAAGGTGTCCCAAATGAACGGGATCAAAAGTACCACCAAAAATTGCAATCATGTATTTCCCTTTACTGACGGTTAGTATGGCAGGGAAGTGGAATATCGAGCGGTTGGCAGAACTTAATGCAAATATGCGCCAATGCTTGATAAGGGGCAATCAATGCGCCTTGCTTGTAACTTGCATCAAACAATGCCAGTTCACTGCTAATATTCTCTAGGGTATGAATGTTTAGCCTGTTAATGGCTGTTTGTACTGGCGCTTGTTGATTTTTCCAAATCGCTTTTTGTTTAAATAAGGTTGCTAATGACTCACCTTGCAATAATCCCTGCTGCACACTCAATAATGTATTAAGGTCTTTATTGATAGCCCATAAGATACTCACAACCTCAGTGTTATCACTGGCAAGTTTGTTAAGTACTTTTATAGCCTGAGCGGTGTGGCCGTTTAAAAGCGCATCACTTAAATCAAAAATATCAAACTTAGCTTGGTTTAGTAGTCCTTGCATCACCAGCTGTTGCGTGATCAGAGCATTACCGTGTATTAACGCTAGTTTTTCGAGTTCTTGATAGCACGCAAGTAAGTTGCCTTCAGTGGCATTAATTAAACTGAGTTTAGCCTCATTTTGAATATTTAGTGACAAACGTTGGCACTGTTCATCAAGCCAACGCTTTAAGTGATTTCCGCTAAGCGGGTAACAAGGTACAAATAACCCATGCTTATCAAGTGCTTTAAGCCACGCACCGCGCTGAACATCTTGACTGGCCTTGGCGCCTTTTACGATTAAGATCGTATCAGGGTTTTCAAGCTCTACTATTTTTTTAAAGGTGTTTGCGCCGGGTGTCCCCGGTTTTTGCTGGTTTAAATCTAGCTCAATAATCGTACGCGCACTAAACAACGACATACTTTGGTATTGCGCTATTATTTCCTGCCAATCAAAGCCCTGAACTAAAGTAAATTTAATCACTTCATCAAAGCCTTGTGCTTTTGCGCTGTCGCGTATGAGCTGTACACAGTGAGCTTCTTGAAAAGGCTCTTCACCAAAAACCAAATAAAAAGGTTTTAACCCCTTTTTTAATTCACTAGGCAGCTGATTTGCATAACAACGCATTATAGTTGCGACAACTCTCTAACAATACGACGACTCGCTTGTTGGCGAATTTCGCTAATTAGTAGTTCAAGCTCTTTTGCTTTTGCTAGTGCGTTATCTGGGTCGTCTTGGTAGTTACGGTATAACTCAAAGCGTTTTTCGATGGCTTTTTGTTTCGGGCGTTTTACTACATAACTTACGCTGTATGCCAGTTCGTACTCAGCTACTTGTCCGTTTTGGAACAACGATAAGGTTTGACGCTCTAGTTGTTCTTTAAATAAATAAAGCTGCGCTGATTGTTTACTTGCAGGCACTAAAGTGACGTCGCTCATAGTCAGTTCGCTTTGTAAATAGCTAAATAAAGCAGATTTTTGATCATCCCCCACAAGCGTTAGCTGTTTTAAATCATTGGGTAGGCTAGACGCTTTTTTAAGATGAAAGCCACAGCTCGATAACAAAAAGCAGACTAGCACTAAGGCTAGTCCGTTTTTAATGGCGTTTAAAGCAGCCATATTAGTTAGCTACCACGTTAAGTAATTTACCTGGTACATAAATAACTTTTCGTATCGTTGCACCATCAGTAAATTTAGTCACGTTAGACTCGGCAAATGCCAAAGCTTCTACTTGCTCTTGCGTAGCATCAGCAGCCACTGTTAGTTTTGCACGCAGCTTACCGTTTACTTGTACGATGATTAGTTTTTCATCTTCAACAAGAGCAGATTCGTCAACTTTTGGCCATGCCGCATCTAAAATATCACCTTCTTTACCTAGGTCTTGCCATAATTGATGCGATAAATGCGGTGTAATAGGTGCCAGCATAATTATTAATGCTTCCAGTGCCTCGTTAGCAATGGCAACATCTTGTGTGTCACTTAATGGCGCTTTTAATAGCTTGTTAGAAAGCTCCATAATTGCGGCAATAGCGGTGTTAAAGGTTTGACGACGCTCTACATCATCGCTCACTTTTGCGATTGCTTTGTGTAGCTCACGACGTAGTACTTTTTGCGGGTTAGTAAGCGCCGATTTATCAAGTGCTTGGTAACCTACTGTTTTAACGTCTACTGCGTATTTCCAGACACGTTTTAAGAAACGATGTGCGCCTTCAACGCCTGAATCTGACCATTCAAGCGTTTGCTCTGGTGGTGCTGTAAACATCATAAATAAACGCACTGTATCTGCACCGTATTGGGCAATAACTTCTTGTGGGTCTATACCGTTGTTTTTCGACTTAGACATTTTGCTCATGCCAGATGAGAACACCGGTTCACCATCTTTTTTATGCCATGCTTTAGTTACGCGACCTTTGTCGTCGGTTTCTGTGTTTACATCACTTGGCGAAATCCAAATGTCGCCACCTTTTTCATCTTTACGATAAAATGTTTCAGCAAGTACCATACCTTGACAAAGTAAGCGGTCGAATGGTTCATCTGAATTAACTAAACCAAAGTCACGTAATAATTTGTGGAAAAAGCGCGAATATAATAAGTGCAATATGGCGTGCTCAATACCACCAATATATTGGTTTACTGGTAACCAGTAGTTAGCGGCTGCTGGGTCTAACATGCCTTCGTCATGGCGTGGGCTACAGTAGCGAGCGTAATACCACGATGATTCCATAAAGGTGTCAAAAGTATCTGTTTCGTGAGTAGCAGGCACACCGTTTACAGTTGTTTGAGCCCAATTCGGATCGGCTTTAATTGGCGATGTAACACCATTCATTACCACATCTTCTGGTAAACGCACAGGGAGCATATCTTCAGTAGCAGCAAGCTCGTTACCGTTTTCATCGCTCAGCATTGGGATTGGAGAGCCCCAGTAACGCTGGCGACTTACGCCCCAATCGCGAAGACGGAAGTTTACTTTACGCTCACCTACACCTAATGCTTCTAGTTTGTCGGCAACAGCGTTAAAGGCGTTTTCAAAATCAAGGCCATCAAATTCACCTGAGTTAACCAGTACGCCTTTTTCGGTGAATGCTTCTTTGCTAAGGTTTACCTCAAGCTCTGAACCTTCAGCAGGGGCAATAACTTGTTTAATATCGAGGCCGTATGCGGTGGCAAATTCAAAGTCACGTTGGTCGTGCGCTGGTACTGCCATTACCGCGCCTGAGCCGTAATGCATCAATACAAAGTTTGCAACCCAAATAGGCACTTGCTCGCCCGTTAATGGATGCGTGGCGTAAAAGCCTGTTGCAATGCCTTTTTTCTCCATGGTTGCCATATCCGCTTCGGCAACTTTAGTGTTTTTACACTCTTCAACAAACATCGCAATCGCGTCGTTGTTTTTAGCCGCTTCTTGTGCGATTGGGTGGCCACCGGCCACAGCTAGGTATGTCACGCCCATAAACGTATCTGGACGAGTGGTGTATACACTAAACTTTTCGTTATTGTCGGTGCGCGTAAACTCGATATCTAACCCTTCAGAGCGACCAATCCAGTTGCGCTGCATGGTTTTAACTTGCTCAGGCCAATCTTCTAGTTTGTCTAAGTCGTCTAATAGCTCTTGAGCATAGTCGGTAATTTTTATAAACCACTGTGGAATTTCTTTTTGTTCTACTACTGCGCCTGAACGCCAACCACGACCATCAATTACTTGTTCGTTAGCTAATACTGTTTGATCCACAGGATCCCAGTTAACCGTTGACATTTTTTTGTACACTAGGCCTTTTTCGTAAAGCTTAGTGAAGAACCATTGTTCCCATTTATAATATTCTGGGTGGCACGTCGCAATTTCGCGATCCCAGTCGTAGCCAAACCCTAATTGCTTAAGCTGGTTACGCATGTAGTCAATATTTTCGTAAGTCCATTTTGCTGGGGCTGTTTTATTTTTAATAGCCGCGTTTTCTGCAGGTAAACCAAACGCATCCCAACCCATAGGTTGCATTACGTTTTTGCCTTGCAAGCGCTGAAAGCGAGAAACCACGTCACCAATGGTGTAGTTACGCACATGACCCATATGCAGTCGACCACTTGGGTAAGGAAACATTGAGAGGCAGTAGTACTTTTCTTTGCTCTCGTCTTCTGTGACTTTAAATACTTGGTTTTCTTCCCAGTAGCGTTGGACTTTTGACTCTATGTCTTGTGGGTTATATTGCTCTTGCATTTACGTTTCCAAACTTCTTGCATACTAATAAAAAATTGTCGATAGGATACCCCAAATAAAGGGTTATTCACAGCGCCAAAGCGGCGCTTTTTACAAATTTGCCGCTAAATTAGTTTTCAGTGCAGGTTAACCTATACTTATCTACGTTAGGAGTCAGTTTTAACTTAGCGTTTGTTAATCTTTTTAGTTGAGTTTACACGCAAGTATTTGAGGTTTAAGCTAGGGTCTGTTGATCTTTGTGGATTACAATTTGTTCAAACTAGGGGCGATTTAATCGCGACGCGAGGTTTGTAACCTAGTGGGCTAAGTAAAAACCGAGCAACAAAGAGTAAATCCCCCCTAGGCAGAACCCTTCGGGCAGCGCCTGTTTGGCATTGATGCTGCGTTATCGCCTATTTATGGGGAATAACCACACCACATAGGCTCTGCCTTGCCTAAATACCAAACAGACTGCTGCAAATTTAACCTTAAAAGGTCAACAGACCCTAAACAAAGCCTGTATGGTGTTGTTTTTATCAACAGCTAATAGCGCCGTATAAATATCAGTCCCCTCACAATTTTGAAGGAGTATAAAATGGCAGATTACAGAGCATGGCTTAGTGATTTAACCGATTGGTTAAAAGATGTGAAAGAGCATGAGGTTAAAGCCGCAGTAAAGCGATTTATTGAATCTGAGCAGGCACTTAAAGATTTAGGTGAAGAAAAATATCAGCTTTATCGTAATTACTTAATGCGCGATATCTCTCATCTACAAGAAAATAACAGCTACTATAATTCGCTTGCATGGCAGGAGCTTAAAGAGTCATTGTGGTTTGAACTTTCTCATATTGAAGACAAAACACAGCTTGAATGGCAGTCATTAAGTGAAGATTTTAAGCATAATGGTGTTTATCACGCAGGTGAATGGATAGCCATGGGCACATTAGTATGTAAGAATTGCAACCATAGTTATGATGTTTACCATGCAACGCAAATTATTCCTTGTACGCAGTGTGATGGCATCTATTTTAGCCGCCAGGCTTTACAACCCTAAATATAAGTATTGAGTGGCTGTAGGCCACTCAATATGCCCAAATCTAGCAATTAAGCTGGTAAAAAAAGAAGTTAGAATGACGAAAAAACTGCTGCCACTACCTGTATCAAATCTTGCACCGAGTATTTCTTCGAGCCATGTAAGCACTTGCATGAGCAATCCATACCCTGAGCAACTTACCTTTATAGGCCAACAACGTGCGCAAAGTGCGTTGGACTTTTCTTTAGGAATGGACCTACCCGGTTATAATGTTTACGTAATGGGAGAGGCGGCACACGGGCGTTTTACCTTAGTAAAAGACAAATTAAAACAACACGCTAAAGAGCGCACAACACCGCATGAATGGTTATATGTTAATAACTACGACGATCACCGTGAGCCTATTGCGTTATTTATGCATGCAGGGCAAAGCAAACAATTAGCCGATGATATTGACTCGTTTATTGATGAAGTACTCGACACCTTTCCTGCTGCATTTGATAACCCAGCCTATCAGCGTAAGAAAAAATCGATAGACCGTGAGTTTAACGATGCTTACGATGGCGCCATTACATCGGTAGAAATAGCCGCGCTTGAGCAAAGTGTGGCACTAATTGAAGAAAAAGGCGTAGTCGGCTTTGCACCGCTGATTGATGGTAAACAACTTACCGATAATGAGTTTTCTGATCTTGAAGATGACTTACGCGAGATGTTTTTTGAGCGTATAGAAAAATTAGAAGATGCCCTCATTGAGGCGCTTATTGAGTTACCGCGCTGGAAACGTGAATCCAAAGAAAAGCTTCGCAACCTTAAAAAGTCTACCGCTGAGCAAGCTACTAAACCGTTATTAAAAGATTTAGAACATAAATATGCCAGCCATATTGGTGTACTGCGTTATTTAAAAGATATACGTGTAGAAATTATTGATGCCGTGCTCGAATGGCTTGATGATGAAGGTGAAAGCGAAGAAAACAAAGAAGACTTTGATCGTAAAGGCATGCTTACCGACTTTTTTGCGCCTAATATTTTGGTCGAATATAAAGAAGGCGATGCGGCACCGGTTGTTTACGAGCCAAACCCAACTTTTGGTAATATTTTTGGCAAAATTGAATACGCCACATCGCAAGGGTCGTTAATTACCAGCTATCGATCAATTCAACCAGGTGCATTGCACCGCGCGAATGGCGGCTATTTAATTATGGATGCTGAAAAAGTAATGGCTCAACCCCAAGTGTGGGATGGACTAAAACTGTCGTTAAAAACGCATCAAATTAAAAATGACTTACCTTATCAAGACAGTGTAGTTGGCAGTAGCTTTACGCTTCGCCCGCAGTTAATACCGCTTGATGTGAAAATTATTTTGCTTGGTTCACGTGAGCTTTATTACACCATCGGTGAATACGACGAAGAATTTGCCGAGTTATTTAGAGTACTTGCCGATTTTGATTATTACTTACCAAGTAGCGATAAGCTGCAGTATCAGTTTATTACTAAAGTCAGTGATTACTGCGAGCAAACATTAAAGTGCATGTTAAACGAATCAGCAATGGTGCGATTGCTTAAGTTTAGTTATCGCCAAGCTGAGCACCATAATAAACTCTCAGCCCGTTTTGCTGATGTATTAGAGCTGGTGGCTGAGGCTAGTTTTTACGCTAAACAAGACAAGCTAACGGTGATTGATGCACGCCATATTGACGAAGCGATTGAAGGCAAACAATATCGTACGGGGCAAATTAGTGAAAATATGCTCAGCGATATAAAAGAAGGGCACACCTTAATTGCGACCGACGGGCAAGCCGTAGGTAAAGTAAATGGTTTAACTGTACTGCACATTGGTGACACTTCATTTGGCACACCTGCACGTATTACTGCTACCGTTTATGCGGGCGCCGACGGCGTAATTGATGTGGAACGCGAAGCTGAGCTGGGTAAAGCAATTCACTCAAAAGGGGTGATGCTGCTCACTGGTTATTTAGGTAACAAATACGCGCAACACTTTAGCTTAACACTCAGTGCGAATATCGCTATTGAACAAAGTTATGGCTACATAGATGGTGATAGCGCCTCTCTTGCTGAACTTTGTGCGCTAATTTCCGCCATTACGAGCTTACCTATCAGTCAGTCTATTGCTCTAACCGGTTCAATTAACCAACATGGTGATGTACAGGCCATTGGTGGTGTAAACGAGAAAATAGAAGGTTTCTTTAAGCTATGTAAAATGCGCGGCTTAACGGGCGAGCAAGGCGTTATTATTCCAAAATCAAACCAAGTTAACTTAGTACTTGATGATGAAATACTCAATGCGGTTGAACTGGGTAAATTTAATATTTTCGCCGTTGAAACCGTTGACCAAGCGCTAAACTTACTAATGGACATTGACGCGGGTGACATGGTTGATGAACACTACCCAGAAGATTCGGTTAATGGCATTGCATTAGCGCGATTAAAAGACATTGCCGATATTGTTAATGGCGATAACAGTGACGATAAAAACGACTCAGAAGATGAAAAAGGGGAGTTATGATCAATATAATTTTACTGATTGTTATCGCTATTTTTTGCGTTTTAATTTTTAAAAACAGTAAAAAAGCTAAGCAGCAAGCAATCGCTAACGCACAAATTGAAAGTGATTATTTAATTGCTAATGCAAAAACTGAAGGTGTAAATGAAACCGCATCTGGCTTGCAATATAAAATAATCCATAAAGGACAGAGCGAAAATACACCTAGCCCAACAAGTATGGTGAAAGTGCATTATCATGGCACTTTAATCGACGGCACTGTATTTGACAGCTCAGTAGAGCGTAAAACTCCGATTAGCTTTGGCTTGCACCAAGTTATAAAAGGCTGGACTGAGGGTCTGCAACTGATGAGCCCGGGCGATAAATTTCAGTTTTATATACCGCACCAGCTTGCCTATGGTGAAAAGCGGGTAGGGAGTATACCTCCTGCGTCATTGCTTATTTTTGAGGTGGAATTACTGGCTATTGAGTCGTAATTTTAAGGTAAAAAATACGTTAAGCCCTGCTTTAATCAAGTAGGGCTTTTTTATTTGCTCTTATCAGTCAATCCTACTAAAGAGTTTAAAATATCAGTCGATACCTAAAATAGTGACAAATTTATTTTAGGGATAAAATAATGAAGATTTCAACCGCCTCAATTCAATATCAAGTATCTAATTATAACAATCAGGCTTTAGTAGAAACAGAGCGGCAACCTACAGGTGACGAATCACAAGAAGAACTTGACTATGTTTTATCAGAGTTTTTAGACGCAAAGGTTCAAAAATACAGCGAAGATAGCGCAACATTTGCTGAGCAATATCAAAATTTAGAAAAGGCATATAAGCAAGTGGTTGCATTACAAGAGCATGTAAATAAGCTTAAGCAAAGCACTGTATAACGTAGTTTAACCATAAATAATAGCCAATATGGGCCAGCTGAAGACGACAATCGTTTGACTATGGATGCTGAGCATATCGGGGCTAAAAAATATAAAATCGAGCAACAACAAGAAGAGATAAATAGATTGCAGCCGCAACTTAGTGAGGTGAAGTCTCAGCAGGCAGCAATAAAACAACAAATTATTGAGCTAGTAACCAACGAATTTACTTTTTAAATCTAACCCCAAATCCAATCATACCCAATAACAATATAACCCCCCATACAAACCCATTGCCGTATTGGCTATACACGCTATCCCCTTGTATGAGCTTTATATTGGCTTTAAGTGTGGTAGCTTCAAACTGTGGCATAGTTTGACGTGTTTGGCTTATGGGGTCGTATACACCACTTATGCCGTTGTTGGTAACACGCACTAATGGACGCTGTAGTTCTAGGGCGCGCATGCGGGCAATTTGCATATGCTGGTGGGGGCCGATTGAATCACCAAACCAAGCATCATTACTCACCGTAAATAATATGTCTGAGTCGCTTTTGTAGTTACCACGCACTAAATCAGCAAAGACTATTTCGTAGCAAATAGCAGGCAGCAGGTTAAAGCCATTCGCACGTAAATTATTTTGCACTTTATCTCCGCGAGAGAACGATGACATAGGCAAATCAAATAACGGAGCTATGGGGCGTAGTATGTCTTCAAAGGGAACAAACTCTCCAATAGGCAATAACTGATGCTTTTGATAGCGGTTACTGTCTAAGTAACGGTAGTGGCCATGTTCATCATTTTGCTCTTTGTTACCGACCACAATCAGCGTATTGAAAATGGTTTTTGTATCGCGTTGGTAATCGACAATACCCGTTACTAGCGCGGTTTTATTAAATGAGGCGGCACTGTCTAAGCCTGCTAAATATGAATCAGCGAGGGCTTCTATTTCAGGCACTGCAGCTTCAGGCCACACAATTAAATCAGCATCCCAGTGACGGCGCGTCATATCTTGATACTTACTCATGGTGGTCCAAAACTCACTGGGGTCAAAGCGCAAGTGTTGTTTTATATTACCTTGTACAAGCAGCACAGAAAGGTCTTTATTGGAGTAATGGGGTGCCTTTGTAAAATGTGCACCTGCAAAAGCTAAAACAACCACAGCAGCGGTAACAACAGGCATTTTAAATTGTTTTTGCGTTAAGCTGTACAATGCAAAACCAATGGCAATACATAATAGCGTGAGTCCAAATTCACCAATAAAAGGAGCAAGGGCATTCAGTGGGCTATCTGTTTGTGTATAGCCAAAGCTTAACCAAGGAAAACCGGTTAATAGCTTGGCTCGCAAATACTCACTAATCGCAAAACAAGGGAGCAGTAGCGCTGCAAAACTTATAGAGCCGTTTGAAAAACGAGTGGTTCCCCACAGTGCCAACGCAGGAAATAATGAAAGGTAGCTGCACAGTAATACCATTAACGAAATGGAAGCGATAAGTGGCATACCACCAAAGGTGGCGATAGAAACATGTACCCAACTTATACCTGCACCAAACCAGCCTAGGCCAAATATAAAGCCATATTTAGCCGCGGTTTTAGCGTGTTTTTTTCCAGTGAGGTTTGCAGGGATACAATAAAATAATGCGACCAAGCTAAAAAATACAATTGGCCAAATACCAAAAGGCGCGTAGCTAAAAGTCAAAACAAGGCCCGCAACCAGTGCGAGCCATGCTTTTTTATCTTTTGCTAGTAGGGTGAGACTAGTTAGCAGTTTCTTCACTGTCGTTATCATCAGCCTTAGGAATGGTGACTTGCAGTTGTAATATACGACGGTTATCAGAATTAGTTACTTTAAACTGAAACCCGTCTATATCAATAGTTTCGCCACGACTCGGCATATGGCCAAAGGCATGTAATACGATACCACCAATAGTATCGGCGTCTTGCGAGCTGTAACCTGATTTAAAATGCTCATTAAAGTCATCTACAGGGGTCAGTGCCTGCACAACGTAAACATGTTTAGCTAGTTGACGAATATCTTGTTGTTCTTCTTCTTCATCGTGCTCATCTTCGATTTCGCCAACAATGATCTCAAGAATATCTTCAATAGTGACCAAACCAGATACGCCGCCGTATTCGTCTATCACGATTGCCATATGGTAGCGTTGCTGACGAAACTCGTTAAGCAGAGTATCAACCCGTTTACTTTCAGGCACCACCATAGCAGGACGTAAATAGTCACGTAGCGATGGTAAATGCTCATCTTTGTTTAAAATAAGAGGTAATAAGTCTTTTGCGAGTAAAATCCCTTCTACATGGTCTTTATCTTCACACACAACCGGAAAACGAGAGTGGGTAGAGTCAACCATCATAGGTATATGCTCTTCAAGCGGGCTATCAATTTCCAAGGTGACCATTTGTGAGCGCGGTATCATAATATCTCGCACTTTAAGCTCAGACACACCAAGCACACCTTCAATCATTTCTTTGGTTTCAGGATCGATTACATCCCGCTCTTGGGCATCGGCAATCACCTCAACCAGCTCTTCTCTATTCTGGGGTTCCCCTTGCAACATGTGGGTTATACGGCCCAGCCAAGTCCTGCCAGAAGAACCCTGGCTAGATTGCGAGTTATCGTCGCTCATTACGTCTAATTGCTCCGTTTATTTAAATATCGTCCCGGTATGGGTCTGCTATGTTTAGTTCAGCAAGTAATTGCTTTTCTATACTTTCCATCTCTAACGCATCTTCACTCTTTATATGGTCAAATCCAAGTAAATGCAAGCATCCATGAATAACCATATGGGCAAAGTGGTCATGAAATGACTTTTCTTGCTCTTGGGCCTCAGCCAAAACGATGGCTGGACAAATAATTAAGTCACCCACAAGTGGGATATCAATACCCGGTGGCGCTTCAAATTCAAACGATAATACGTTGGTAGGCTTATTTTTACCGCGGTAGTCATTATTGAGCTGTTGTGACTGTGCTTCATCGCTAATGACAATGGTCAGCTCAGACTCATCGCGGTATTGGCTAAGTACTTTATCGGCCCACATTGCAAACTGCTCAAGGCTGGGTAAGTTGTCAAACTCACACGCTATTTGTAAATCAAGTTCTGTTTTCACTGTATTACTCTTTAGTCGCAGGTTGCTCATGAGAGGCAAGCGCTTCTTTAGCTTGTTGTTTTTCTAATCGCTTAAGACGCTCACGTTCGTCGTTGCGCTCATAGGCTTCAACAATACGTGCTACCACAGGGTGGCGTACTACATCATGCGATTTAAAAAAGTTAAAGCTAATTTCATCAACGCCATCTAACACATCAATAGCATGACGAAGGCCAGAGCGCGCTCCCCGAGGTAAATCAACTTGGGTTATGTCGCCGGTGATCACCGCTTTAGAATTAAAGCCAATACGGGTTAAGAACATTTTCATTTGCTCTGTGGTGGTATTTTGGCTTTCATCTAAAATAATAAACGCATCATTAAGTGTGCGTCCGCGCATATAAGCCAGTGGAGCAATTTCGATGATGTTTTTTTCAATCAGCTTTTCAACACGCTCAAAGCCAAGCATTTCAAATAAGGCATCGTAAAGTGGGCGTAAGTAAGGGTCTATTTTTTGGCTTAAATCACCGGGTAAAAAGCCAAGTTTTTCACCCGCTTCAACCGCAGGGCGAGTGAGCAATATACGACGTATTTCCTGGCGCTCTAGTGCATCAACTGCCGCCGCAACGGCAAGATAGGTTTTACCTGTACCCGCAGGGCCAATACCAAAGGTAATGTCGTGGTGCAAAATATTAGCAACATATGAGCCTTGGTTATCGTTACGCGGTTTAATCACGCCACGACGGGTTTTAATCATCATTTCTTTGCCGTAGGCGCTACTTGAGGTGTCTTGCTCAAGCGCTTTAGACTCAGTGATGGCTAAATGGACGTTGTCAGGCTCAATTTCGCCAATTTCCCCACGTACAGGCTGAGTATCAATATAAAGGTTTTTTAAGATCTCTACCGCGCCGGCGCTACTGTGTAGTTTACCGGTTACTTTAAAAAAGTTATCACGATGAATAATTTCAACACCTAGACGGCGTTCAATTTGTTTGATGTTTTCGTCAAACGGGCCACATAATGAAGAAAGGCGTTTGTTGTCGGCAGGTTCTAAATAAATCTCTAATGTTTTTAACTGATTACTCAAAATTACTTCCTATTACAGTGCGCCAGCGTTAACTGGCGCAATGAATTTTTGCAACTAAGGTACGAAAGTAGCAACGCCAATTTCGTTAGCTGTCTCGGTTTTTTGCTCGCTCGCTGCTTTGGTTAAAATAGCAGAAGGGGCAATTTCGCGGCGTAAGTTCATTTCTGATTCTGTACGAATTAAATCGCCACGTAAAGAGTTTGGTAGTGCCTCGGTAATACGTACATCAACAAACTGACCGATCACTGTGTGTGGGCCAACAAAGTTAACTACACGGTTGTTTTCAGTTCGGCCACGTAGTTCCATCGGGTTCTTCTTAGAAGGACCTTCAACTAAAATACGTTGTTCGGTATCAAACATTTGGCGGCTAATTTGCTGTGCCATTTGTGTAATACGGTTTTGTAATAAGTACAGGCGCTCTTTTTTCTCTTGCTCGGTTACGTCATCTGGCAAATCGGCCGCTGGCGTACCTGGGCGTGCACTGTAAATAAAGCTAAAGCTCATATCAAAACCAATATCGTTGATAAGGTTCATGGTCGCTTCAAAATCGGCCTTGCTTTCACCTGGGAAACCTATGATGAAATCTGACGACATACTTAAGTTAGGGCGAATTTTACGTAGCTTACGAATAGTTGATTTGTACTCAAGTGCAGTATGGCCGCGTTTCATTAAGTTTAAAACACGATCTGAGCCACTTTGTACTGGAAGGTGTAAGTGATCAACCAGCTCAGGCACATCGGCATAAGCGTCAATAATGTCAGGCGTAAACTCAACGGGGTGTGAAGTGGTGTAACGAATACGGTCAATCCCGTCAATTGCGGCTACTAAACGGATAAGGTCTGAGAAATAGCAAATTTCACCATCGTGTGTATCACCACGGTACGCATTTACGTTTTGACCTAGTAAGTTAACTTCACGTACGCCTTGCTCAGCTAACTGTGCAACCTCTAATAACACGTCATCAACAGGGCGACTTACTTCTTCACCACGCGTGTAAGGTACAACACAGAAAGTACAGTATTTAGAACACCCTTCCATAATTGATACAAACGCAGTAGGACCTTCCGCTTTTGGCTCAGGAAGACGGTCAAATTTTTCAATCTCTGGGAATGAAATATCAACCACTGATGACCCTTTGTTACCTTGCACTTGTTTGATCATTTCAGGTAAACGGTGCAATGTTTGTGGGCCAAAAATAACATCGACAAACGGCGCGCGTTGACGAATTGAATCGCCTTCTTGCGATGCTACACAGCCGCCAACACCAATAATCAGGTCTGGTTTGTCATCTTTTAATAACTTCCAACGACCTAGTTGGTGAAATACTTTTTCTTGCGCTTTTTCACGAATTGAACAGGTGTTAAGTAATATAACATCAGCATCAGCAGCTTCTTCAGTTAGCTGATAGCCGTTGGTCGCATCTAGAAGATCAGCCATTTTCTGAGAGTCGTATTCGTTCATCTGACAACCCCAGGTTTTAATATGCAGCTTTTTGCTCATTGAAATATAGCCTCGTGTTCAATTCGATAGTGGCACAAACATGTGCTAGAAACAGGTATAAGTGGCGCAATTATTAAATTTTGCTCGACTTAAAGGACGCGTATTTTAGCTGGATACACGCTCAAAACCAAGTATAGATTTCATGTTTGTGATCTGAAATCAATATAGTATGGGTTTAATAAGAGAATTAAGCGAAGCGCTCACACAGAGCAAACTAATTACGATACAATCAAAGTAGAGTTAAGTCAGAAGTAAAATGATGAAAGACATGGCTAAAAGTAATGTAATTGTAGTAGGGGGCGGCATGGTTGGTGCCGCTATAGCTATTAAATTAGCGCAACAAGGCAAAGCAGTACGTGTTATTGAAAAACACCCAATAGATGCATCACTAGTGCTTAGCAGTGATGCAGTTGATATACGAGTATCAGCTATTAACCGCTTTTCGGAAAAACTGCTTGATCAGCTCGGTGCTATGCCATTGCTGCGCGAAAATAGACTCGCTCCCTATGAGCAATTAGAAGCTTTTGAGCGTGGTAACGATCATTTATTATTTGATTGCCATGCCATCAATACCACGCATTTAGGTCATTTAATCGAGAATAAGTTAATTCAAGCAAGCTTATGGCAGCAATTTGGGCAGCATAATATTGAAATGATTAATCCTGCATCGGCTTTAACTGCAATAGAGCAAAACCCTGATAGCATTACCTTACACTATAACGAACAAAGCTATACTGCTGATTTAGTGATTGCAGCCGATGGTGGGCAATCACAATTACGTAGCAAAGCCAATATTGGTATAACTGGGTGGCAATATCAGCAGCATTGTATGGGCGTGCTAATAAAGCTCGATGCACCGCAACAAGTTAAAACATGGCAGCAGTTTACACCTACAGGGCCCGTTGCGTTTTTACCTATGCAAGCACCTTATGCAAATTTAATTTGGTATGACGATGCAAATACCCTCAAAGCATTTAAAGCCCTACAACCTAGCGCATTAAAAGCTCATATTATTGAAAAGTTTCCAAAGCTCGCTGGTGATTTTGAAGTACAAAGCCATGCTATATTTCCTCTAGCAAGGCAGCATGCCAATAATTATTCACAAGGGCGACTCGTTTTAGTGGGTGATGCGGCGCACACCATTAATCCTCTGGCAGGACAGGGCGTTAATTTAGGCTTTCAAGATGTGGCTGCCTTAGCTGAAGTGTTGCGTACAGCTGATGATGTAGGTTGCCCGCTAATGCTTAAAGAGTACGAACGTAGTCGTCGTAACGCTAATTTATTAATGATGAGTATGATGGATGCTTGCTACTTTGGTTTCTCAAACCAAATAGCCCCATTAAAATGGGCGCGCAGCACATTTTTAAAGTTAGCTAATAATACAGGGCCGGTAAAAAACTGGGTATTAAAATACGCAATAAGTGGTGAGCTTAGTTAGTTGGTGAAAAGGCTCAAATTTGGGTCTTTTTTTATATCTGAAAAATGTGGTATTGGATTATAAAAGAAAAAATATTAGTGGTTTTGAAGCTAGTGTGGGGGTGCAATCAAAGAAGCATGCAAATTGGCTGGGATACCAGGATTTGAACCTGGGAATGCCAGGATCAAAACCTGGTGCCTTACCGCTTGGCGATATCCCAA
>NZ_JALNTH010000119.1:0-569 GCF_023161935.1 Pseudoalteromonas sp. 2CM28B | reverse complement strand
ATGATAAGAATAGGATCTCCGCGTAGCGGCTTAGTTCAACAATTTAATAGTGCGCTCATCGCGCATATTTCTGCCGACTAAACGCTCATTTGTCTACTCTATATAGTTTTAACAAATAACCTAAGGTATTACTATCACTAAGTTTTCTAAAATATTTGAATTAAGTTAAATAGATCAATATGCGCTCACCGCTCATTTTCATGAATATATGCGCAAAGAGCAGTTTAACCAATCTATTAACGACGATGTTTAGCCAGTCTCAATGACCGGTTATCGCTCAAATAAGACCCCGAAAAGTTGCTCATATAGCTATCTAGGTTAACGCTTTCAAAAAACAGAATATATTTCCGATAACTATCTTTGAAGCCCTAGAAACGGAAGTTTACTTCCGAAATATAGCAGTATAGGCTTACAAACCGGAAGTTTACTTCCGTTTTGTACTTTAAGATTATAAGCCGGTGTCTAGTGAAAGCTTGAATCGCCCCGTGTTTACCAGAGACTCAATAACTTGAGAAACTGGAACTATGAAAAAATCAAATCGCTATACATCAGAATTTCGTGAACGTGCA
>NZ_JALNTH010000017.1:67002-134490 GCF_023161935.1 Pseudoalteromonas sp. 2CM28B | reverse complement strand
CATCAGGTAAAAGGAAAATAATAAGCGCCTAATGCCGACTCTATACATTTGCTATGTGGCTCTCTACCGCTGTGGGCGCCACGACATTACCAGGCTTCAAATAAGAGAAAGCCCGACTAGCAATAGTCGGGCTTTTTTATGTCTGCAGGAAAGTAAAAACGCAGGTGAAAGGTAAAAGGCATCAGGTAAAAGTAAAAGAATAAGCGCCTAAAGACTACTCTAACGCTGTGGACGACACTACGATACCTTGCAATAGAAGGCCTGAGAATAAAGGCATTATGAAAATATATTCGTTTGGGGTAATACCAATCCGCAATAATACTCAATCATTTTGCGGAGCTAAACGTGCCGCTACCTGTGTTAAAAAATTCTCATTTAGAACAACTGAATAGCGAATTTTTTGCCTAGCTATTACCCCGTTTTTTCTGCCTCAAAATAGACCGCTTAATTAAGCGAATTGGTATAAATTGGTAATAAATACTCAAATAAGGGGGTTGCGCCCTTATTCTGATTGATACATTTCTGATCTTACTTGAAAAAAAACCAATGAGCCCAAAGTCTACTTAATCAACACTTATTTTTATAGAGCCTATCATGTCGTTATTACCTTCATCTTCCAACGTTAAGCAATTCGTATATTTAGCACAGCAAATAAGAGAGTATGAGGGTAATGCTGCAAAAGCCAGTGGTTGTGATCTGTTTACCCTAATGGAACGAGCGGGGCATGCCGCATTTTTAAATTGGAAATCATTCAATGCACAGCAGACTCTAGTACTCGTAGGGAGTGGCAATAACGCAGGAGATGGCTACATTACGGCTAGCCTTATTAAGCAAGCCGATAGACATGTCGTGGTGTGTGTCGTAGATGAAAATAAAGAATTAACCGGCGATGCTGCAAAAGCACAAAAGCGCTGGATTGATGCCGGTGGTGAAATTTGTAACTTTAGCGCTGATGCACTCGATGAGTGTGATGTAATCATTGATGCATTACTGGGCACTGGTCTTGAAAATACGGTACGCGATAATGTTGCCACTATAATTAAAGCGGCGAATGAAAGCACTAAACCAATACTCAGTATTGATGTGCCATCAGGTATAAATGCTGATACAGGCCAACCTTTAGGTATTGCAATTAAAGCCACTAAAACAATTACTTTTGTAGGGGTAAAACAAGGGTTAACAACGGCCGCGGGTAAAGAGTATGTTGGTGAACTTATCTTTGATGACTTGGCTATTGGCGAGTCATTCGTAGAATTAGCAAGCCCTTCGGGTAAGCTTATTAATATCAATAGTTTTAAAGGCTTGGGTCCACGTGCTTTGAATAGTCATAAAGGTAGTTATGGAAAATTACTGTGTATTGGTGGGAATCGAGGAACGGCAGGTGCGATCAGGTTAACAAGCGAGGCAGCGCTTAGAGCTGGTGCTGGGATGGTCAGAGTGTATACCCATGAAAGCTCAATTATGCCAGTGAGTTTTGGCCGACCAGAGCTTATGGTAAGTGGTAATAACTTGCAACATGCATTGGAGTGGGCAAGCTGTGCTGTTATTGGCCCAGGCCTTGGACAAGACGAATGGGCGCAAAATACCTTTAATCAAGTCATTGAGTATTGTACACGTAATAATATGCCTTTAGTTATTGATGCTGATGCACTTAATTTACTCGCTAAACAAGCTTCACCGAAAATGCCCACGCGGTGTGTACTTACCCCGCATCCAGGCGAAGCCTCTCGATTATTAAAGGTGACGACTGCGGAGATAGAGTCTGATCGGTTCAGCTATGTTCAACAATGTGCTAAACGTTACTCAGCAGTTTGTGTTTTAAAAGGCGCAGGAACTTTAATAGCCGATGGTAAGCATACTTGGGTTTGTGAAGAAGGAAGCCCTGCGCTTGCTGTTGGCGGTAGCGGTGATGTTCTTACTGGTATTGTAGGGGCATTATTTGCTCAAGGGTTAGATTGTGCTGAGGCAACTTGCTATGGTGTTACACTGCATGCTAAAGCGGGTGATATTGCTGGGCAAAAAAATGGAGAGCGAGGTATGCTACCTAGCGATCTGTTTTGTATAGTGAGGCGGTTAATTAATACTATAAAACCATAAGATAAAAGCATTCATATTAATTTTGTTCTTTTTTTGATAAATCCATTAACCTTCTTATACTTAGTTAGCGCTGTTTGATTGTAACTGAGGTTAAAGATGTTAATACAGAAAAAAATGTATGCGGGAATTAACCGTAATTATGCAATGGGTAATAACGCCAATTATAAAAAATGAAGCTATTTCTGCAGCTAAGTTACAGGCTAAAGTAATAGGTGAATCATTTGCTAAGGATTTAGGAAAAAGTGCAGCATTAACTAAAAGCTTATCTGTTGTTGCTCAAACACTTCCCCTTGATAAAGATCAATTTATTAAAAATTTGGCACCGTTAATTGCTAGTGGTTCAGGCATTGCCGGTGGTGGAATATGGCCAGAGCCAAATATGTTAGATGCATAAGCACAAAGGGCATCTTTGTTTTGGGTTAAGGGCGATAATGGTCAATACACTTTATTAGATGACTACAACCAAGCTGATAGCAGTCCATATTAACAAGAAAGCTGGTATAGAAGTGCTGCTAACGCTTAACCAGGCGTATGTGTTTGGTCTGAGGCTTATATTGATGCAGTCTCGAATGTGCCTATGGTAACTTGCTCTGTTAAAATTGAGCGTAATAATCAGTTTTGGGGAGTCGCTACTTTAGATATAGAGCTTTCTCATATTGAAAAGTCACTTCTTGCTGAAAATCAAGCAACCGGTACCTACAGTTTTATTATTGATAGTGCGCAGCAGTTTGTTTCTATTCCTGCATTTAGAGATACGAATTTAGCCATGCTAAATTTTTCACAAGTTGTGAGTAAAGATAGCTCTTTACAGCCTTTAGTTAACGCCTTGAAAAATGAAGATAGACTCGTAGCAGAGTTTAGTTCTGGTGTCATAAAGGGGGATAGCTCAATTCTAGTGACATTCTTACTGCCGGAGCAAAAGTGGCGCTCTGGAGTAATAATTCCAACAGCGACTGCAAAAAAAGCAGCTAATACGCTGACATACTATTTGTATGGTTCATTCATTGTACTCATTGTTATATTTATATCGGCATTATTGGTCTTTGGTAAGCGATTAGTTGAGCAAATAGAGCAGACTTCGGCGCAAGTTAGGTCATTAATGCAAGGGCAAACAGATTCTAAATTACCAATATCGGGGGGATGATGAAATGAGTCATCTTTGCGAAGCTAATAATGATTACGGTGATCATCTTATTAAAATTCTTGGGCTGATTAAAGAAAAGGCGGCCTCAGTAAAAAACAATGCTGAATCTATTGATAACTTGAGTAGTAATAGTCAGCAACGCGCACATGAACTAATGCAAGAAAATGAATTGTTAGCCACGGCTATCAATGAAATGTCGATAGCGGCTTCATCGGCATCAGAAGATATTGGTGGCGTTGCAGATATTACCGCTAAGTCATCAGATCTTGTAAACTCTGGCTTTAATGTTATTGAACAAAACGCAGAATCTATCCAGCTGTTGTTCAATAAACTAACTGAGTCGTCCAATGCAATATCACAAATATCTGAAGATTCACAGCAGGTTGGTTCGGTATTAGGTGTGATTATGAATATCTCTGAGCAACTAATTTGCTTGCGCTTAATGCTGCTATTGAGGCTGCTCGTGCTGGTGATTCTGGAAGGGGGTTTGCGGTCGTTGCTGATGAAGTTAGAACACTGGCACAAAGAACACAACAATCAGCTGGTGAGATTGAAACCATGATAAGTCAGTTACAACAAGCGGCTGCAAAAGGAGTCTGTGTTATTCAAGAATGCCGAGAGTTCTCAGAAGTGGTCAATGATCGTTCAAATACAACACGCACGCAATATGAAAATATAGTTGATGCATTTAACGACATTAAAGGGCGCTCAGCAAGTATTGCCGTAGCCACTGAAGAACAGGCTCAAGTAACCGTCAATGTTAAAAAACTAGCGGAACGGATCCGAGAAATATCAGGGCAAAATGCCGCCGATGCCGAAGACTTTAGAGAAGTAAGTAAAGCCTCTAATAGTCAAGCACAAAGGCTATACGACATTAGTCAGCAGTAACTCAATAAAAAAATCCAAGCAAGGCTTGGATTTTTTTATATAAATTTGTTTATTAATTTAAAATTGTGAGGATTTAAAAGTCTATCTATGAAGCTCGCCAGCTCTTTCTGGTTGATAAGTTACCTCTTTAATAGTTACTGTTATTAACCCACCGCCTGGCTTTGGCCATTCAATTTGATCTCCTTGTGAAAGGCCAAGTAATGCACTACCAACAGGGGCTAAAATTGATATTTTTTTGCCACTTGAGTCAATATTCTTCGGGTAAACAAGCGTTAAAGTAAATTCCTCACCTGTAGATTCAACAACAAAGTTCACTGTTGAATTCATGGTTACCACGGTTGAGGGAACTTCGTGTGGCTCAACGATGTTAGCCCTACCAAGTTCTGCTTCAAGTTCTTTTTCACCCGCAAAACTGTTCGCAGGTAACGATTCCATTAGCGCATACAATCGATCTGCATCCAGTGATGAGATGATTATTTCAGGTTTAGTATTCAACTTAATATCCTTAATCATGTTAAATAAAATTTACTCTGGGTATAGCTTGCAGGAACTCAGTTGCATTGGAATACACTGAGATAATTTTATTGTGCCTTAGTGAATTTATTTTATCTCTATTGCTAAAAACCCAGCCGAAGCTGGGTTTTTATTTGAGCTAAGTGTGTGAGGGGATGATTACATCATGCCGCCCATACCACCCATTCCGCCCATGCCACCCATATCAGGGGCACCAGCAGCTTCTTCTTTAGGGATTTCAGCAACCATTGCTTCGGTAGTGATCATTAGACCCGCAATCGAACCTGCAAATTGTAGTGCAGAGCGCGTTACTTTCGTTGGATCTAGGATACCCATTTCAAGCATGTCATTGTATTCGCCAGAGGCTGCGTTGTAACCGTAGTTACCTTCACCGCCTTTAACTGCGTTAATAACAACAGATGCTTCATCACCTGCGTTAGTTACGATTTGACGAAGTGGTGCTTCCATTGCACGAAGTGCAACTTTAATACCGTGGTTTTGGTCTTCGTTGTCGCCAAGTAGCTCAGCTAGCTTGCTAGCAGCACGTACTAGAGCAACACCACCACCAGGTACTACGCCTTCTTCAACCGCTGCACGAGTTGCATGTAATGCATCTTCAACACGGTCTTTTTTCTCTTTCATTTCAATTTCAGTCGCTGCACCTACTTTAATTACTGCAACACCGCCGGCAAGTTTAGCCATACGCTCTTGTAGTTTTTCTTTATCGTAGTCTGAAGTCGCTTCTTCAATTTGTGCTTTGATTTGAGCAACACGGCCGTTAATGCCTTCTTCTTCACCCGCACCATCAATGATAGTTGTATCATCTTTAGTGATTACTACGCGCTTAGCTGTACCTAGGTCTTCAATCGTTGCTTTTTCAAGCTCTAAGCCGATTTCTTCAGAGATAACAGTACCGCCAGTTAATACGGCAATATCTTGTAGCATTGCTTTACGACGGTCGCCAAAGCCAGGTGCTTTAACCGCAGACACTTTAACAATACCGCGCATGTTGTTAACAACTAAAGTAGCAAGTGCTTCGCCTTCTAGGTCTTCAGCAATGATTAATAGTGGCTTGCTTGCTTTAGCAACAGCTTCTAATGTAGGTAGTAGCTCACGAATGTTAGATACTTTTTTATCTACAAGTAGAATGAATGGGTTGTCTAGCTCTACCGCGCCTTTTTCTGCGTTATTGATAAAGTACGGAGATAGGTAACCACGGTCAAACTGCATGCCTTCTACAACATCTAGTTCGTTCTCTAGTGATTGACCTTCTTCAACCGTAATAACACCTGTGTTACGGCCTACTTTTTCCATTGCTTGTGCAATGATATCGCCAATTTCTTTATCAGAGTTAGCTGAAATAGTACCTACTTGTGCAATCGCTTTAGTATCAGCACATGGTACAGATAGCGTTTTAAGTTCTTCTACTGCAGCGGTAATTGCTTTATCAATACCACGCTTAAGATCCATTGGGTTCATGCCTGCAGCAACTGCTTTAAGACCTTCGTTTACAATAGATTGTGCAAGTACAGTTGCGGTAGTCGTACCGTCACCCGCTGCATCATTTGCTTTAGATGCAACTTCTTTTACCATTTGTGCACCCATGTTTTCAAACTTGTCTTCAAGTTCGATTTCTTTCGCTACAGATACACCATCTTTAGTGATTACTGGAGAGCCAAATGATTTATCTAGTACTACGTTACGGCCTTTAGGACCTAATGTAACTTTTACTGCGTTTGCTAGGATATTTACGCCTGTTAGCATTTTAGCGCGTGCATCACCTGCAAAAAGTACTTCTTTTGCTGCCATCTTTAATTTCCTCTAAATTCTTAAATGTTTGTTAAACGAAAAGTAGGGTTAGCCTACAATGCCTAAAATGTTGTCTTCACGCATGATCAGGTACTCTTGACCTTCGATCTTTTCAGTTTTTTCAACATATGAGCCAAATAACACAGTGTCACCGGCTTTTACTTCTAAAGCTCTAACGTCACCGTTATCTAGAACGCGACCATTGCCAACAGCAATAACTTCTCCGCGAGTTGATTTTTCAGCTGCAGAGCCAGTTAATACAATACCGCCAGCAGACTTGGTTTCTTCTTCTAGACGCTTAACGATTACGCGATCTTGTAAAGGACGAATGTTCATGTTTTTAGTTCTCCTAACAGTTTCTGAACAGTACAGAAAAAAGCTTTTCTAATTTGCATTCATTAATGGGGGTGGAGTGAAAAATTCCAAGAGAAAAAATGATAAATTTTTAATCTTTTCGCTCGTATTCACCATCTATGGTTTTAGGGCGGTTTTCATTTTGCTCGTGATGCATTGATTGATGAGTTTGTGAAAACCCTGAAGTGCCAGTTTGATGCATGCTAGCGCTCATTCTTACAGTTGCTTGACTAGCAAGTCCTGCAGCTAATTTGTTACGAATAGCAGGGGTAAGGAGTAGTAAGCCAAATACATCTGTCATAATGCCGGGTGTTAATAAAAGTACCCCTGCAATAATTACGCAAATACCGGTAAATAATTCTTTAGCAGGCATTTGTCCTTGAGCCATTTGCACTTGTACGTTTTGTAGTGCGCCCATTCCTTGCTGTTTCACCATTTTCGCACCCACAATCGCGGTTAGTACCACTAAAGCGATTGTTGCGAAGCCACCTATCACGTCACTAACCTGAATTAGCAAGGCAATTTCAATAATTGGGATGATGATAAACAGCAAAAATAAAATTCTAAACATAAGACTCTCTAAAAAAATGACACTTATTAAGGTGCTAATGAAATATAAGTGAGGGTTGTCGGGTCTATTTTCAAGCTAATAAGAGTAAGTAATAAACTTTAATGTTAGTTGAGTTAACGGTAGCGGGTTTAAATCAATTTACTGCAAAGACCCAAAATGTAGACAGAGTTCGTGTCTACACATTGTACCCGCTATCAGCTACTATGGGGCTAGACCCCCGTAAACAAGTAAAGGTTCACTATGACAACGCAATTTAAACTTATTTTTACCACTTGCAAAAATAACGATGAAGCCCGTTTATTGGCTATGGCACTAATTGAAAAGAAACTAGCCGCTTGTGTAAATATTTTACCGGCCATGACTTCTATTTATATATGGGAAGGTGAAGTAGCTGAAGCAACAGAAGTAAAGCTGCTAATTAAAACTAAGGCTGACAAAATGAACGATGTATTTTTAACCTTAAAAGATCTTCACAGCTACGAAGTACCAGAAATACAAGTTGTTGATGTAGCAACGGGTAACTTGGCTTACTTTAATTGGATGGACGAGGTGCTTCATTAATGCGCTTTATTTTATTTTTTTTATTAAGCGTATTAATGGCGCCTGCTTGGGCGGCACAAAATACCCTTGATGATTTTCTAAAACCGACTCAGCACACATTTTTACCGGTAAATGAAGCGTTTGTATTTGATTTTGACCAGCAAGGAAGTACGTTATTTGTTGGTTGGGATATCGCTAATGACTATTACCTATATAAAGATAAAATAGAAATTATTGCCAAAGGTGTCAGCATTGACGTGCCTGAGTTGGGCGCTGGTGAAATAATTGAAGATGAATTTTTTGGCAAAACTGAGGTGTTTTTTAATTCTCTTAGCGTTATCAGCAAACTAAGTAATGTGAGTGAAAATGGCGTTGTGAAGGTGCGTTATCAAGGCTGTGCAAAAGCAGGGCTGTGTTATCCACCTGAAATCATCAGCATTCCATTAAGTGTACTGGCAAGTGAAACTAATACTAATGACAATACCGCAGCAAGCAGTGCATTTGCAGCACTTAGCCAATCTGCAGAAAAACCAGCAACTGCATCAACACCTGATAAAGAGCTCACATTTACAGAGCAGTTAGCTAGCCAAAGCTTAATGGTTAACTTAGCTATTTTCTTTGCCGTGGGTGTGGGTCTGGCATTTACACCGTGTGTATTTCCGATGTTCCCTATTTTATCTAGCTTAATTGCGGGTCAAAAGAACCTGTCTACTAAAAAAGCATTTGCCCTATCATTTGTTTATATTCAAGGCATGGCGGTTACCTATGCAGCATTAGGGCTTGTGGTTGCTGCGTTAGGCGGACAAGTGCAAGGCTATTTACAGCATCCATATGTATTAATTAGCTTTAGCTTATTGTTTGTACTGCTGGCTATGTCGATGTTTGGTTGGTACGAAATAAAGTTACCCAGCCGCATGATGAACAAGCTAACCCAAGTGAGCAACAACCAAAAAGGCGGTAACTATATTGGGGTGTTCTTGATGGGGGTTTTATCAGGGCTTATTGCATCTCCTTGTACTACAGCGCCTTTATCAGCCGCATTATTATTTGTGGCACAAAGCGGCGATTACCTAGTAGGCGGGCTAACACTTTACGTACTGAGTTTAGGTATGGGGCTACCGCTGTTATTATTAGGTACGTCGGGAGGTAAGCTATTACCGAAAGCTGGCGGCTGGATGGAACAAGTCAAAACCTTATTTGGTTTTATTATGTTAGTTGTGCCACTTATTTTGCTAGAGCGCATTATAGATATTGAAATTATTATGCTTATGGCAGGCTTATTAGCTATCGCCACAGCGCTTTATTTCCATTATTGGCAAAGCGCTCAAGCACAAGGTAAATTAAAAACCTTATTGTGGTTTATGGCTGTTTTATTGCTGCTTACTGGCTTTAATTTAACCAAAAACTATTTTTGGCCAACACAAGCCGTGAGTTTACAAACAACCTCGCAAAACAATGAGTTTAAACAGGTTGCCAATTTAGCCGAGCTTAAACAAGCCGTATCACAAGCAAATAGCGAAGGGCGCATGGTTATGGTGGACTTATACGCCGACTGGTGTGTAGCGTGTAAAGAGTTTGAGCATTACACCTTTCCTGACCCGCAAGTGCAAAGTGAGTTTAGCCATTATCAACTGATACAAATTGACTTAACTCAAAGCGATAATGAAACAATTGAGCTAATGGAAGCATATTCAGTGTTTGGTTTACCGAGTATTTTATTCTTTAATACTCAAGGTGAAGAGCTAAGTGCACAACGTGTCACTGGCTTTTTAAATGCGGATGATTTCGCTAAGCACCTTGCTGCAGTGCGTGCCAGCGCTGAATGACCATTCTATATGGCACAACATGATTGTTAATGTTGTGCCATTATTACCCCTCAAGATTTGTTCCCGAAATAGAGATTAGACCAGTATTTTGCTGCTATTTACTTCGAAATCACTATAATAGTTGGTTAACGTGAGAAATTGTTGCTATCTTACTTTTTTCAGCTTACTTTTTAGTGAAAACTTAGCTAGTAACCGCTTAACTCATTACTTATAGGATATATCGCGTATTATGGCTGCAAAATTAAAGATTTTAGTTATAAATGGCCCAAATTTAAACATGCTAGGAAAGCGTGAGCCCGATAAGTACGGTTCACACTCTTTAGAGCATATTATGAGCGATTTAAATAATGCTGCTAATAGTTTAGATGTGACGCTAACGCATTTTCAAAGTAATAGTGAGCAAGCGCTCATTGAACGCATTCATGATGCTTGGCAAGCGGTTGATTACATCATTATTAACCCTGCAGCATTTACGCACACAAGCGTCGCATTACGTGATGCATTGCTAAGCGTTGATATTCCGTTTTTTGAAGTGCACTTAAGTAATGTGCATGCACGTGAAACGTTTCGCCATCATTCTTATTTTTCTGATGTGGCGCAAGGCGTTATTTGTGGATTAGGTGCAATGGGCTATCACGCTGCTTTACATGCAGCGGTGAGCCGATTGCAAAACTCAAACTAAATTTAAACTAACAAACTAATAGGCGGGTCGTTTATGGATATTCGCAAGATCAAAAAACTAATTGAATTAGTAGAAGAATCAGGTATTGCAGAACTAGAAATCACTGAAGGTGAAGAATCAGTACGTATTAACCGTAACAACATGAGTGCCGGTCCTGCGTACGCGCAATTTGCTCCACAGCAATATGCTCCAACACCCGCTCCTGCGGCTGCAGCAGCACCAGCAGCACCTGTAGCAGAGTCTGAAGCACCAGCGGCAGGTCCTACAGGACACCAAGTTAAATCTCCTATGGTAGGTTCTTTTTACGCAGCAGCTTCTCCAGAAGCGCCAGCATATGTTGAAGTCGGTTCACAGGTTAAAGTTGGCGACACATTGTGTATCGTTGAAGCAATGAAAATGATGAACCAAATTGAGTCAGATAAAGCCGGTACAGTAAAAGCTATTTTAGTAGAAAACGGCGAGCCAGTAGAATTTGATCAACCTTTATTCATCATTGAATAATAGCGCAACGTAAAAGGCCAACTCTCATGTTAGATAAAGTAGTCATTGCAAACCGAGGTGAAATTGCACTTCGTATATTGCGCGCCTGCAAAGAGCTTGGGATCAAAACGGTTGCTGTGCATTCAACGGCGGATCGCGATCTTAAGCACGTATTACTAGCAGATGAAACCATCTGTATTGGTAAACCAGCAGCAACTGAAAGTTACTTAGACATTCCACGCATTATAGCCGCAGCTGAAATAACTGATGCGGTCGCTATTCACCCAGGTTATGGTTTTCTTGCTGAAAATGCAGACTTTGCAGACCAAGTTGAGCAAAGTGGCTTTGTTTTTATCGGTCCTCGTGGCGATACTATTCGTCTAATGGGCGATAAAGTATCGGCAATCGAAGCGATGCGTAAAGCGGGTGTTCCTTGTGTACCTGGCTCTGATGGTCCGGTATCGGATGATAAAGAACGCAACATGCAAATTGCTAAGCGTATTGGTTACCCAGTAATTATTAAAGCAGCTGGCGGCGGCGGTGGCCGCGGTATGCGTGTTGTTCGCAACGAAGCTGAGTTAATCAATTCAATTTCGCTTACGCAACAAGAAGCAAAGCAGTTCTTTGGCAACAGCATGGTTTACATGGAGAAATTCCTTGAAAACCCACGTCACATTGAAGTACAAGTATTGGCCGACGGTCAAGGCAATGCGGTTCACTTAGGTGAGCGTGATTGTTCAATGCAGCGTCGTCACCAAAAAGTAGTGGAAGAGGCGCCAGCACCAGGGATTACTGCAGAAGTACGTAAGTTCATTGGTGAGCGTTGTACACGCGCATGTATCGAAATTGGTTATCGTGGTGCGGGGACGTTTGAGTTCTTATACGAGAACGGTGAATTTTACTTCATTGAAATGAACACCCGTATTCAGGTTGAGCACCCAGTAACTGAAATGGTCACCGGTGTGGATTTAATCAAAGAGCAATTAAAAATTGCCGCTGGTCAGCCTTTATCATTCACTCAAGACGACGTTGTTATTCGTGGCCACGCTATTGAGTGTCGTATTAATGCTGAAGACCCAGAAACCTTTATTCCATCGCCAGGTAAAATCACTCGCTTTCATCCAGCAGGTGGTTTAGGTATTCGTTGGGACAGCCATATTTATGCTGATTATACGGTACCGCCACATTACGATTCTATGATTGGTAAGCTGATCACTTACGGTGAAAACCGTGATGTTGCTATTGCTCGCGCTCGTAATGCATTGAATGAGTTAGTAATCGACGGTATTAAAACGAATACGCCATTGCATAAACGCATTCTTGCAGATGAAAACTTCAAAAACGGTGGTACAAATATCCACTACCTTGAGAAGAAATTAGGGCTGTAAAGTCCATGCTAATTAAAAACCGGCTCAGGCCGGTTTTTTTATCTTTAAAAAAGAGGCAGTATCACCTTAAATAAATAATCTGGTATGATTAACAAATATGCGCTTTTCGTAAATTTTGAGGTAATCATGTCGTGTAGTTTTGATTTTCATTTAGTCGATGAAAATGCCACTGTTGCTATGGGTAATAAATTAGCTGCCATAATAGAACAGGGCGCAGTTATTTATTTGCATGGTGATTTAGGGGCCGGTAAAACGACATTTACTCGCGGTATAGTGCAAGGTTTTGGTCATACAGGTAAGGTTAAAAGTCCCACTTATACACTTGTTGAACCTTACGAGCTTGTGCGTGGCAATGTCTATCATTTTGATTTATACCGATTAGGTGACCCAGAAGAGCTTGAATTTATGGGAATTCGTGATTATTTTTCAGAAACGGCAACTTGTATTGTTGAGTGGCCAGAAAAAGGCGGAGAATTTATTCCTGTTCCCGATCTAAATGCTACGCTAAGTTATGTAGGTGATGAGCGTAAAATTGTTATTAACAGTGCCAGTGAGCGTGGTATAGCAATTGTCGAAAAACTAAATAATAGATAATAAAATAGTTAAGGCAGTGATTATCAAAATGAGTCGTGGTTTAGTTAAACTTTTTATTTACCTCATGGTTTTTACAGTGAGCTTGCCATTGTGGGCGCAAAACACTATTAATAGTGTGCGTGTCTGGCCATCCCCTGATAGCACTCGGGTGGTGTTTGATCTCGACGATAAACCTGACTTCAGCTACTTTATGCTAAAAAACCCAAGCCGTTTAGTGGTTGATTTAGAAAACACTGATGAGTTAAAAATATTGCCAGGTGTGCCACCAAAACACCAAATTGTTAGTAAGTTACGTTACTCAAAACCTAAAAATAAACACAGCGTGCGTTTAGTATTTGAATTAAATGGGCCAGTTAAACCAGTTATATTTGCACTAGCCCCCACAGGCCCTTATAAAAATAGATTGGTGGTCGACTTATACGATAAAAGCCAATCAAAAGGTGCAATTACCCCTGCGCAAACGGCGGCTAAAAAACGCCAATTAAGCCAAGAGCGCGATATTGTAATTGCTATTGATGCAGGGCATGGCGGTGAAGACCCAGGCTCCATTGGCCCATCAGGCACTTACGAAAAAGACATTACACTGCAAATTGCTAAGCGTTTAGAGCGGATGATTGATGCTGAGCGAGGCATGATTTCGCGTATGGTTCGCAGTGGCGATTACTTTGTAAAACTCAATACACGTACCAACCGCGCACGTCAGAAAAAAGCAGACTTTCTTGTTTCTATTCATGCAGATGCGTTTACTAGCCCTGGGCCAAATGGTGCTTCTGTATGGGTGTTGTCGCTGCGACGTGCCAATTCAGAAATTGGTAAATGGATTGAGGATAAAGAAAAACACTCTGAGTTACTTGGCGGTGCTGCTGATGTAATTAAAGATGCTGCAAATGAAAAGTACTTAGCGCAAGCCTTGCTTGATATGTCGATGGATCACTCCATGAAAACCGGCTTAAACGTGGCTGAGGAAGTAGTTAAAGAGTTACGAAAGGTGGCTAAACTTCATAAAAAAGAGCCGCAACATGCCAGCCTTGCAGTATTAAAGTCGCCAGATATTCCGTCTATTTTGGTTGAAACTGGGTTTATCTCTAATCCACGTGAAGAGCGACTGCTTAAAAGTGCCAATCATCAAGAGCGCTTAGCTAAAGCCATGTTTACCTCAATTAAAAATTACTATTTACGTAACCCGCCTGACGACTCACTGTTTGCGTCATTAAAGTCTCAATACCCAACAAAACATAAAGTACGTCCTGGTGAGTCACTGAGCATGTTGGCTGGTCGATATGGCGTAAGTATCAGTAAAATAAAACAAGTTAATAAGCTCAGTTCAAATACGTTATTTATTGGTCAGGAACTTGATATTCCTCAGAGTTAATTTTAAAAGCGCACACATTTAAGGTTGTTATGAGTATTGAAGTATTACCTGCGCGCTTAGCAAACCAAATTGCGGCGGGTGAAGTTGTTGAGCGTCCCGCATCGGTGGTTAAAGAGTTAGTAGAAAACAGCCTTGATGCAGGCGCGACACGTATTCAAATAGATATTGAACGCGGGGGCCACAAGTTAATTCGTATTCGCGACAATGGAGCGGGTATCGCAAAGGATGAGCTCACATTAGCGCTCTCTCGCCATGCAACCAGTAAACTCAAGTCCTTAGACGACCTAGAAAATATTTGTTCTCTTGGTTTTAGGGGCGAAGCCTTAGCATCTATTAGTTCGGTATCTCGCTTAACCTTAAGCTCTAAACCCGAAAATCAAGAAGCTGCGTGGCAAGCCTTTGCACAAGGCCGAGATATGGCCGTAGAGGTAAAGCCGGTTGCTCACCCTAGCGGTACCACAATTGAAGTTAAAGATTTATTTTTTAACACCCCAGCAAGACGTAAGTTTTTACGCACTGAAAAAACCGAATTTAGTCATATTGATGAGCTTATTAAGCGTATTGCGCTGAGCCGTTTTGATGTATCAATTACATTAACCCATAATGAAAAAGTGGTGCGCCAGTATCGCGCTAAAACTGATCCCGCTCAAGCGATTACGCGAGTCGCACAAGTGGCGGGTAAAGCGTTTGCTGAGCAAGGATTGCATATTCAGTCGGGTGAGGCTGGGTTGCAACTACACGGTTGGGTATTGCCAGTTGGATCGGCTAATACTACTCAGTATACCTATGTAAATAATCGTATGATGCGCGACAAACTTATTCTGCATGCTATTCGCCAAGCATTTGAAGAGGTCAGTGGCGAGCAAGAACTTCCCGGATTTGTGATTTACATTGATATAGACCCACGCCAAGTGGATGTTAATGTGCACCCGGCAAAGCATGAGGTGCGCTTTCATCAAGGGCGCTTAGTACACGACTTTATTTTGCAAGCGATAAAACAAGTTGTTGTGCCCCTGCAAGCTGAGTTTGTTAATTCGCCAGCCGCTCACGCTCATCATTCACCAGTTACATCGTTTAACCAAGAACACACTTCCAGTAGTGAACTTTTTGATTATCCTAAGTCGTCATTACAACCAAGTCATTCGCCATCTACAAGTAGTGCCTCTTATGGTGGCAGTCGTCAAGGTGGGGGTAGACAGGTGCGTACTGAAAGCCAAAATTACCATGATGTGAATGCGTTTTATCAGGGCGTGAATGAGCAACAAGCGCAGCACTTTGATACTGCGGCAGCATTTGTACAATCTAATGAGACGCAAGTATCAGATACAGCACTGCGCACTGTCGATATAATAAGCCTTGAAAAGGGCGTTTGCGTGTTCAATAATGAAAATCAACTTTATTGTTCACACTTTAAATACGCATTAGCGGATGATTGGCTTGCACAAATTAAAGAGCAAGGCAGCCTTGAGGGCAAAGCATTGTTATTACCCGTACGGGTCAATGTGTCAAAACAAGATACCGAACTGCTGGCTACGCAACAATCATGGTTTACTTTGCTTGGCTTTGAACTTTTAATTGAAAAACAATTTGTTATGGTTAAGAGGTTGCCTGTTTGCTTGTACTTACTTGACGTGAGTGCCGCAGTTGATGCCTTACTTGATGGGTGTAAAGCTCAGTTAGAAAGTATTGAACAGTGGCTAGCGTGGCAGGTAAATGTAATACCTGCACGCTTCTATGCCAGTAAAGCCTTTGCAGTACAGCAAACTCGCTTACAAAATAATGCGCAAACAATTGAACGTTTACGTGAAAAAGCAGTTAAAATAGATCTAAAGTCTTATCTAGCGCAATTTAATTAGGGTATTCGTGTTGAGTAATTTACCGGTCATATTTTTAATGGGCCCCACCGCTGCTGGTAAAACAGCATTGGCAATTTCACTGTGTGAGTATTTAAATACTGAAATTATCAGCGTTGATTCGGCACTGGTTTATAAAGGTATGGATATTGGTACCGCTAAACCGGATGCCGACGAACTAGCACGTGCACCCCATCACTTAATTGATTTACTCGACCCAAGCGAAACCTATTCAGTAGCTGATTTTAGACGCGATGCGATAGAAAAAATTGATAAATTTCATCAACAAGGTAAAGTGCCTGTACTGGTTGGAGGTACAATGATGTACTTTAAAGCCCTTATTGATGGGTTGTCGCCATTACCTGAGGCCGATGCAAACGTTAGAGCCGAATTAGAAACACAAGCTAAAGAGCATGGCTGGCCTTATTTATACAAAGAGTTGGTTAAAGTTGATCCGCAAGCCGCACAAAAGATGAGTGAAAATGATTCGCAGCGAATTAATCGTGCTTTGGAAGTTTACCGTATAACAGGTAAAACGATGACTGAATTGCAAAAGCAAAAGCAGCCAGCATTACCCTATACTTTTCATCAATTTGCAATTGCACCCGATGATCGCAGTGAATTACATCATCGAATTGAAGAAAGGTTTAAAATAATGATTGAACAGGGGTTTGAAAAAGAAGTTTCGACCCTATATCTACGTGAGGATTTACATCCCAATATGCCTTCTATTCGTTGTGTAGGTTATAGACAGATGTGGGATTACCTTGCGGGTGAAATTGATCATGATGAAATGATTTTTCGCGGCATTGCAGCCACACGCCAATTGGCTAAACGTCAATTAACGTGGTTAAGAAGCTGGCCTGATGTTACATGGTTAACAACCGGTGATGAAGAAAACTTGCATCATGTAGTAAGTTCGCTAAGCTAGTAGTAGCTGGACAAAATTTAGCTTTGTTAAATCAGTTCAGCCACTTAATTATAATAACACCTAGAACGAAGGAATAATAACATGGCAAAAGGCCAATCGTTACAAGACCCATTTTTAAATGCATTACGCCGCGAGCGCATTCCAGTATCAATCTTTTTGGTAAATGGCATAAAATTACAAGGTAAAATTCAGTCATTTGACCAATTTGTAATTTTACTGGAAAACACTGTTAATCAAATGGTGTATAAACATGCAATTTCAACAGTTGTACCTGCACGCGCAGTCAACTTTCAAGGTGTACAGGGAAATGAAGACACCGAAGAAACTGAACCAGGAAACTTTTAAATTAGGAGCGTAATGCTTGTTTGACCGCTATGAATCTGGCGAACAGGCAATTTTAGTCCATATCGACTTACCTAAAGATGGGGATCGCGAAGATCTTCATGAATTAGAAATGTTGGTATCTTCTGCTGGTGTTAGTAGTTTGGCGGTTGTGCAAGGCAGCCGTCAAGCACCACATCCCAAACTATTTGTCGGTACCGGCAAAGCGGAAGAAATAGCTGAAATTGTCAAAATCCACAATGCCGATGTTGTCATTTTTAACCATCAGTTGAGCCCGTCTCAAGAACGAAATTTAGAGCGTGTTTGTCAATGTCGGGTACTTGATAGAACCACACTTATCCTTGATATTTTTGCTCAGCGCGCACGTACTCACGAAGGTAAACTTCAAGTTGAGTTAGCGCAGCTTCGTCATATGTCGACTCGTTTAATCCGAGGTTGGACCCACCTTGAACGCCAAAAAGGCGGTATTGGTTTACGTGGTCCTGGTGAAACGCAGTTAGAAACCGATCGACGTTTATTACGTGCGCGTATTAAAAATATACGCGCCCGTTTGGCTAAAGTTGGCGTACAACGTGAGCAAGGTAGACGAGCACGTACTCGTAATGAGATCCCAACGGTTTCTTTAGTGGGTTATACTAATGCGGGTAAATCAACCTTATTTAACCGTATTACAAATTCTGATGTGTATGCTGCTGATCAGTTGTTTGCAACACTAGACCCAACCTTACGCAAGTTAGATATTGGCGATGTTGGTTCGGTTATTTTAGCGGATACTGTAGGGTTTATTCGCCACTTACCGCATGACTTAGTGGCTGCATTTAAAGCAACGCTGACAGAAACGCGAGAGGCTGATTTACAATTACACGTGATTGATGTAGCCGACCCTCGTCGAAAAGAAAATATTGAACAAGTACAAGAAGTACTCAAAGAAATTGAAGCTGATGATGTACCGCAATTACTTGTATACAACAAAATTGATGCGCTGGATGATGTAACCCCACGTATTGATCGCGATGACGAAGGCCAACCTATAAGGGTATGGTTATCAGCAAAAACAGGTGAAGGTTGCGAGCTGCTAAGTGAGGCTATTAGTGACCTACTAGCTAAAAAGATGTTGAGTGAAACTTTACTACTGGCTCCTCAGTATGGACGTTTAAGAGCATCTTTATTTAACTTAAGTGCAGTACATAACGAACGTTTTGATGAGCAAGGTAATTGGTTGCTAGATGTGCGATTACCTATGATTGAGTGGAATCGTTTGATTAAAGATTTTGGCCCAGAGATTGAAAGTTTTATTAGCTGCGACTAAAAACTGAAAGATTAATGTCGGTTTTAGTATAAGAAATGCATAAGATTTGTTAGATTTAACACAATTTCCGAATTTATTTAGATAACAATGGAGTATAGCTATGGCCTGGAATGAACCGGGTAATAATGGCAATGACAAAGATCCGTGGAATAACAAAGGCGGACGTGATCAAGGCCCACCTGATTTAGACGAGGTGTTCCGTAAATTCAGTAACAAGTTTAACGGCTTATTTGGCGGTAAAAAATCCGGCAATGGTAGCGGCGGTGGACTTGGCGGAGCCGGTATTTCATTTGTACTTATTATCGCTGCCATTGTGTGGGCGTTAAGTGGTATTTATACGGTGAAAGAAGCTGAACGCGGTGTCGTTCTTCAATTTGGTAAGTTTGACCGAATTGCAGATCCAGGCTTGCGTTGGAAAATGACCTTTGTTGAGACGGTTATTCCAGTCGATATCGAAGCTGTTCGTTCGTTATCAGCATCAGGCTTTATGCTAACTGAAGATGAAAACGTAGTAAGCGTTGAGTTTGAAGTACAGTATCGAGTAATCGACCCATACTTATACAAGTTTAGTGTCACTAACGCTGACAGCAGTCTTGAAGAAGCATTAGATAGTGCGCTGCGTTATGTTGTTGGCCATTCAAAAATGGACCAAGTACTGACTAACGGCCGTGAAGTTGTGCGTCAAAATACCTGGGATGAGCTAAATCAAATCATCGAACCTTATAACTTAGGTTTAATCGTAACTGACGTTAACTTCAAGGATTCACGTCCGCCAATGGAAGTTAAAGATGCGTTTGATGATGCAATTGCAGCCCAAGAGGATGAACAACGCTTTATTCGTGAAGCCGAAGCGTATGCCCGTGAAATTGAACCGCGTGCACGTGGTCAAGTAACGCGTATGACGCAAGAGGCTGAAGGTTACCAAGAGCGTATTACTTTAGAAGCGCAAGGTGAAGTGGCTCGTTTTGAGAAATTACTTCCAGAATACCAAGCAGCTAAAGAAGTAACACGTGAGCGTTTATACATAGACACGATGCAAGAAGTGCTAGGTAATAGCTCTAAAGTGTTGGTTGATGTTAAAGGCGGCAACAACATGATGTACTTACCACTTGATAAAATCATGGAAAAACAGGGTTCATCAACACGTATTGCTTTACCTAGCTCAAGCGATATTAACGATTTACGTAACAAGGTAAATACGTCACGCAACAGCACTGTTAATAGTGGTAACGATCGCTTTAACAATGATCGCTTTAACGACGGGAGATAAGAGCAATGAAAAACTTTAGTTTAGTAATCCTATTAGCCGCCATTGTGATGTCTTTCTCGTCAGTATTTGTGGTTTCTGAAGGCCAAAAGGCGATTGTACTTTTATTTAGTAAAGTACAAAAAGACAGCGATGATCAAGCGGTAGTTTATGGTCCAGGTCTACATTTAAAAGTGCCATTTTTTAGCCAAGTGCGCCGCATTGATGCGCGTATTCAAACGCTAGATGGCACACCGGATCGCTTTGTAACTAGCGAGAAAAAAGACTTAATTGTTGATTCGTTTGTAAAATGGCGTGTTAACGACTTTAGCTCTTTTTACCTGCGTGCACGTGGTGATAAGCAATACGCTGAAACACTGCTTAAGCAAAAAGTAAATAATGGCCTACGTACTAACTTTGGTACGCGTACTATTCGTGAAATTGTATCGGGTGAACGCAGCGAGCTGATGGAAGAAGCGTTAGTACAAGCCTCTGAAAGTGCTAGTGAGCTGGGTATTGAAGTACTTGATGTACGTGTTAAGCAAATTAACTTACCTCAGGAGGTGAGTAGCTCTATTTACCAACGTATGCGTGCTGAGCGTACTGCCGTTGCTAAAGAGCACCGTTCTGAAGGTCAGGAAAAAGCAGAGACGATTCGTGCAGGTGTTGACCGCCGAGTAACAGTAATGCTTGCCGATGCAGAACGTAATGCGCGTTCTGTTCGTGGTCAAGGCGATGCTGATGCTGCTGCGATTTACGCTAGTGCTTATAATAAAGACCCTGAGTTCTTTAGCTTTGTTCGCTCTTTAGAAGCTTACAAGCAAACTTTCAAAGGAAAGCAAGACGTGATGGTGTTATCACCGGATAGCGACTTCTTCCAATACATGAAAGGCGCGAAAGCTCAGTAATCACAGCTTTAGTTAAATTTAAAAAGCCCTGCAATTGCAGGGCTTTTTGTTATCTGAATTTTAATTTTATAAATTACTGTTATTTATGTGATTATTAGCTAAACACTGATGTTTACTAAGGGCTCGAGGAAAAAATAAGCTAAACGGGGTGAACTTTGCTTTAGTTTTCTGGTAAAATCTCGTCCTAATTTTCTCTAAGTGAATTTGCAATGGGTAAAAACGTTGTTGTACTAGGCACCCAATGGGGTGACGAAGGTAAGGGTAAGGTAGTTGACCTCCTTACAGATAAAGCATCTTTAGTAGTTCGTTATCAAGGTGGTCATAACGCTGGCCATACCTTAGTGATCGACGGTGAAAAGACAGTTCTACACCTTATTCCATCGGGTGTATTACGTGACAATGTTAAATGTGTGATTGGTAATGGTGTTGTTTTATCACCAGAAGCGCTAATGAAAGAAATTGGCATGCTTGAAGAGCGTGGCGTACCTGTACGTGAACGTCTTTTAATCAGTGAAGCATGTCCGCTAATATTGCCTTTCCATGTTGCATTAGATGTAGCTCGCGAAACTGCGCGTGGCGATAAACCAATCGGTACAACGGGTCGTGGTATCGGTCCAGCGTACGAAGATAAAGTAGCACGTCGTGGTTTACGTGTTGGTGATTTATTCAATCCTGAATTATTTGCTACTAAGTTAAAAGAAGTATTGGAATACCATAACTTCACATTAGTGAACTACTACAAAGTAGACGCTGTTGACTTCCAAAAAACGTTTGATGATGCAATGGCTGTTGCTGATATTTTAAAAGCAATGGTAGTTGATGTAACTGAGCTTTTAGATCAAACGCGTAACGCCGGTGACAACATCTTATTTGAAGGTGCTCAAGGTACACTACTTGATATCGATCATGGTACTTACCCTTATGTAACATCTTCAAACACCACCGCTGGTGGCGTTGCTACAGGTGCGGGTTTTGGCCCATTACACCTTGATTATGTGCTAGGTATCATTAAAGCGTACACAACACGTGTAGGTTCAGGTCCTTTCCCTACAGAGCTTTACGACGGCCTTGATAAGCAAGACCCAGTCGGTAAGCATTTAGGTGACAAAGGCCATGAGTTTGGTGCTACTACAGGTCGTTTACGTCGTACAGGTTGGTTAGATGCAGTGGCTATGCGCCGTGCAGTCCAAATCAACAGCATTTCAGGATTTTGTTTAACTAAACTTGACGTTTTAGATGGTTTAGAAACACTTAAAATCTGTACTGGTTATAAGCTTGAAGATGGTACTGTGACTAACGTGACACCATTAGCAGCTGAAGGTTACGATAAAGTAACGCCAGTATACGAAGAAATGCCTGGCTGGTCTGAAAATACCGTGGGTGTAACATCGCTTGAAGGCTTACCTAAAGCGGCAATTGATTACATCAAACGTATTGAAGAAATCACTGGCGTACCTGTTGATATTATCTCTACAGGTCCTGATCGTGTTGAAACGATGATACTTCGTAGCCCATTTGCATAATTGGGTTTAAGTTGAAAAAAAGCTGCCATGTGCAGCTTTTTTTATGTCTGCAGAAAAGTGACGCTATTAATAGTGGAACGATCTTTGTATATTATTTGGTAAGTTTATTTTTAAAGTGGTTAATATGCGTTTATCTTCTCGTTGCTCAGTGTGGTCATTATCACTACTTACACTTTCTTTATTTAATATAAGCAATAGCTTAGCTGAAGAAAGCCCTGCAGCTGTGCCGCTGTATACTGAATCTGAGTTAATAGCTTTAATTAATGAGAACACTCATCTAGCCCGCGTGAAGGCAGATAATTGCCAGTTAGTGCAAGATATAGAAGCGCGAGCCAATAAAATGGCATTGCCGTCGTATCAATTTTTATACGGTGATATGCTCGCCTACAAGGTGTGTGTTGAGCGTGATGTAGCTTTAGGTGTGTATTACATGAAAAAAGCGGCTGAGCAGGGCTTAGCGGCAGCATTAGAGCAGTTAGGTCGCTATTACGATGTTGGTCAGTTAGTCCAAAAAGACAAAGCCATGGCAATAACCTACCTCCGTGAGGCCTCAGCGCAAGGTAACTTAAAAGCGCAATTACGATTAGTGGGCTTGTTTAATCAAGGCTATGGAAGTCCAAGAGACTTTGAAGATGCTTATCGTTGGCTGTTTAACACCACGGTAGCAGACAAAGCGACACATAAAAAAATAGAGCGAGCATTAACTAAACTTGCTGAAAAAATGCCAGCTAGTGTCGTTACTCGCGCGCGCTTACCTATGTAACCTAAACTCTGGCTAGAGAAAATAAACCTAATTATGGCTATGATTTAATATGTTAGTAAATCTCTTAATCAGAGTTTAGGTTTGTAAATAAAAAAGCGAGAGTGCTTTTTTAGCACTCTCGCTTTTTAGTTATTACTCGTCTTTTTTATTGTCTTTGGCTTTGTTATTGGCCGGATCTTTTAATAGCGATATTTTAGGCGGTTGCAATGCAACTACTCGTTCACCCTCTTGTGGTGGCTTTTCCATATCACTGGTAAAAGGCCTCATTTTCACTGGTGCGTCTTCAGCACTGTCTTTATCCCCTTTGAGAATAAACAGTGGGATCGCTTCAGGATTCATTTCTAAATACTGCTGCCAGCTAAACTCTCCAGATATACGTGTTGCACTCACTTTACCGCCTTTGGCAATAACACTGCTTAAGCGTGCATATGCACCGTTCTCGCCAAACAGAATTTGTCGTGATAAAAACGTCGCACTGTCTTTATTTGCTTTGGCGTGCGAAGAAGAGGAACGTAGTGAAAATACATTTTTTTCATTTAATAAATGAGAGAAGTACTGCACCCCTAATGCGTTATGGTGGCGATTAGGTGAAAGCGCTAAAACACTGCGAATCGTGGTTAAAGGTAAATAACGTTCAGCATGCTCCGATTGCGGGTTACCATAATAGCAAGGCAGGCCATCCATACGCGCCATTCTACAGTTCTCCCAAGCAGGATCTGATAGATGAACAGGAATATTTTGCTCTTTTAAGCCACGTGCAATTGCACGCGATACATGGTTTGCACCTATGATTAAAATAGTATTAGGGGATGGTTGACGCACTCCAAGTAGTTTCGCAACAGGGATAGCCGTTAAGCTTTGCAATACCACAGTAACAATAATAACAGTAAATATGAGTGGCACCATTTTTTCGGCATCGGCCACTCCCGCTTCCATCATACTCAGCGCAAATACTGAACCAACGGCTGCTGCAACAATACCGCGAGGTGCAATCCAAGCAAGTACTAGGCGTGATTTCATCGGTAAGTCTGTACCAAAGGTTGAAATAGCAATACACAATGGGCGCGCAATAAATAGCACAATAGCTAAAAATATAAATACGTCGCTGTCGAGCATCATTAAATCAGAGAGTTGTAGTCTTGCAGCCAATAAAATAAATAAAGTTGAGATTAAAATCATCGACAAGTCTTCTTTAAACTCGAGTACCGAATCTATTTCCAAGTCATCTTGATTAGCTAACCAAATGCCAAACACCGTCACAGCCAGTAAGCCTGACTCATGGCTTATGTGGTTTGAAATAGAAAAGCTAATTAACACTAACGCTAAAATACCAAACTTATGTAGCTCAAATGGCAGCCATTCTCGGCGCATTAGTTGTGTCGTGATCCAACCCGAAACCACACCAATGCTTAAACCAACGCCAACGGTTTTAACCAGTGCAACGATAGTGTGGCTAAGTACTTCACCCTGACCAACCAGCATTACGGCTTCAAACACTAGTACTGCAAATAAAGCGCCAATGGGGTCTATTACTATGCCTTCCCAGCGTAAAATACGATCGATATCCTGGGTAGGTCGCATCGAGTTAAGTAATGGAGCAATAACGGTTGGCCCCGTAACAACAAGCACTGCGCCAAGTACTGCAGCAACGCGCCAATTTAACTCGAGTAACCAATAAGCGCTAAAACTAATAACAATACAAGTTGTAAGCATACCAATAGAGCAGAGGTTTCTGACGACTTTACTGATCCCTTTAAGTTCTCGAAAATGTAAGGTTAAGGACCCTTCAAATAAAATCACAGCGACACTCAAAGAGACCACAGGAAAAAGTAAATCACCTAATAATGCATCAGGGTCTAATACGCCACTAAATGGCCCTAATAAAAGCCCTGTAAGCAATAAAAACAGAATAGCGGGTACTCTAAACGCCCAAGCGACCCATTGGGCTAACACTGAACACAGTGCAATACCGGCTATATAAATTGCTGACATAGAGTAAAAATTCCTTAATTTTAATAATGTTTAAAAGTATAACGGTTACCAACCAGTAATACAGTGTGTATACACGTGTAAATTAAATTTAGCTAATAAATAATGTTTATTCATTTAGTGTTAACGTCTTTTTTGAGAGTGTTATCAAAGTTATAGTCTCTATAATTACTATTTATAGTAGTCTAACTTTATGATATCTATTGAAAAATGCGCATGCCTTGTCTGTTGTGACCTATTTAGCTTTAATTTTAGCCTTGATCTAAGCGGCTATTTTAACGTATTATACTTCGTGTTCGAATAATTAGTTATCTAATAAAGTTTGTTATTTAAGTAAGTAAACGTATTAGATATAAACATCTTAACTCTCTTAGTGATTGTTTCAGCGATGTTTTATAATTTTCGAACATAAAATATCATTTACCGAACTCTTTGGTATAGTTTTGCTCAAGGTGTTTATTTGCTTAACGCATATAAATTAAAGTTTGAGTTGAACTATTACCTTTCAATATTTAACCCCCATCGTGGCGGTTAAATCTCGGTCCTTAAGTCATCACCCTATCTGTTGGTGTACCAGACTTAAGAGGCTCTATGTATGTTGTTAATAAAAAAGCCGCACACAGCTTTTTACAGCGATACATAAACAACACTTTATATTTTTTTAGTTAGTACAATCCAATTTTATTGGGTTAATACTATTTATTTTTTGCATCTCAATTTAAAACAATGGTTTTAGAGACGGTGTACGCGTGTGTAAAAAAGTGTGGGCAATGATAAACAAATTCGACGTTATGTTTTAAACATAGCGACCTGGTTTCATTCATCAGTGTGATGAATACAAATAAAATGGAAAGTTGAGCATTTATGCAAAAGTTAAATTGGCGACGTATCGTACTTAAAGTGGGCAGTGCCTTAATTGCACCCGATCAAGATGGCTGTCGTTCACGCTACTTGTTAACCATCGCACAGTTTATCGTTCACTGTCGCGCACGTGGTATAGAGGTTATTTTAGTGTCATCAGGCTCTGTAGCGGCAGGCTCGCATTTATTTCCATCAGAGAAGCCGCGCTCAGTTGTTATGAAAAAAGCCATGGCAGCAGCAGGGCAAACAGAAATGATGGCCATGTGGGATCGCTTCTTTGATTTTCCTTCGGCGCAGCTACTATTAACTCATGGTGACCTACGTGACCGTGAGCGCTATCAAAGTATTCGTGAAACTGTATTTACCTTGTTAGAACACGGCGTGCTACCTATCATTAATGAAAATGATGCGGTGACAACAGATGATTTAAAAGTGGGTGATAACGATAACTTATCAGCGATGGTGGCAGCAGCCGCTGATGCCGACGCATTAATGATTTTTTCAGATGTAGATGGGCTGTATGACAAAAACCCAAATCTGCATGACGATGCCGTATTATTGCCTGAAATAAAATCAATTGATGATTCTATTTATGCTATGGCAGGATGTGCTACCAGTGCAGTAGGCACCGGTGGTATGAAAACCAAGATTGAAGCGGCAGAAAAAGCCACATCACATGGTATTGCAACGTATATTATTAATGGCTTTAAAGAAGAAACCTTTACTCGTTTATTAGCGGGCGAAAATCCAGGTAGTGTGTTCTTGCCTTATGAAAAACCAATGCAAGACTCTATTCACTGGATGACACATACCGCAAATGAACAAGGTGAAGTGGTTGTCGATGGGTCATTTGATGATTCGCTAGAAGGCGAAGACGGCTGTTTACGAGGCGATGAGATCAAGGAAGTACATGGCGAGTTTGCTGTGGGCGATACTATCTTAGTTCGCAGTGAAGATGGTACGCGTTTAGCTAAAGCCACAGCAAATTACAGTAGCTGCTTGTTAAACTTTATTGCAGACAACGAGCAGAGTGAATTCAGCGAAAAAATGCAGGATTCAATTGGACCAATTATTTCAGAAAAAGATATCGCATTATTGGAGAATTCATGAGTTTAATTACGGATATATCACGCCAAGCAGCAAAAGCTGCACATACACTTGCTTTACTCGATACCGAGACTAAAAACAACGTGTTAACCGATATGGCAGCGGCATTAAGAGATCAAAAAGAATTTATAATCAAAGAAAACGAAAGTGACCTAAGCGCTGCGCGTGACAATAATTTAGCAGCGTCAATGATAGACCGTTTAACATTGAATGATGAGCGCATTGAAGCGATGGCTGAAGGTATCGAAGTGATTGTTTCACTTGATGATCCGGTTGGCCAGTTACGTGATATCACTGAACGTCCAAATGGCATTAAAATCCGAAAAATGCGTGTACCACTGGGCGTGGTATGCATGATTTACGAAGCACGACCTAATGTAACGGCTGATGCTGGCGCATTGTGCTTTAAGTCGGGTAATGGTGTTATTTTGCGCGGTGGTAAAGAAGCGCTTAAAAGCTCACAAGCCATTGCTAGTGTAATGCACAGCGTGCTTACTAAACATGGTTTGCCAACGGCGCTAGTTTCAGTTATTCCAGATCCTGACCGTGCTTTACTAATGGAATTAATGCAGCAACGCGACAGTATTGATTTAATTATTCCACGTGGCGGTGAAGGGCTTATTAACTATGTAACAGAAAACAGTACAATTCCTGTTATTCAGCACTTTAAAGGCGTGTGTCATTTATACGTAGATAAAGATGCAGACTTAGAAGTGGCACTTAATCTACTACTTAACGGTAAAACTCAACGTACTGGCGTATGTAATGCCTTAGAAGGGTTAATAGTACACCAAGATGTTGCTGATGAGTTTTTAAACCTGTGCGCGGTAGTGCTTCGCCAAGAAGGCGTAAAAATAAATGCTGATGCCAAAGCGGCTGAGTATTTTGATAATGCCACTGTGCTTGCAGATAACGAATTTGGTGAAGAATATTTAGATTTAGAAATTGCTATTCGTATAGTGCCAAGCTTTGATGCAGCCGTTGAGCACATTGCTCAATTTGGCTCAAATCATACCGAAGTTATCTGTACTAAAAACGATGCTGCGGCAGAGTTATTCCAACGTAGTGTGGATGCATCGGTTGTTATGGTTAATGCGTCATCACGTTTCTCTGATGGCTCACAACTAGGTTTAGGCGCCGAGATTGGTATTGCAACGACTAAGCTGCATGCTTATGGTCCAATGGGGCTTGAGTCACTAACGACTGAGAAATATTTAGTTAATGGTGTTGGTCAAGTTCGCGAATAACTTACCCAACCTTATAAACGATATAAATGCCGGGCTTTTGCTCGGCATTTTTGATCTCGATTTAGCAAAATCAAATAACTAAGCAAACATAAAGATTAAAACAGGGCAAAAAATGATTAACAGAGAAATTTATTTAGAATATAAAACAAGGAAATTACTTAAAGGAGAGAGTAGGAAAGTGGTGGAGCTAAGCAGGATCGAACTGCTGACCTCCTGCGTGCAAGGCAGGCGCTCTCCCAGCTGAGCTATAGCCCCACATTCCTAATTTACATATAATGTAAATGCTTAAGTGCTGAGTCTCAAGCGGGGTGAACTTTAAATATTTTTACGATTTTGGTCAAGTATTTTTTCACAAATTTTTCCGTTTTAACTAATTTTTGTTAAACTCGAGCTCAATATTTACTAAAACGACAATACATAATGAAAAAATACGCGTTAGTTTTCATGATTTTCCTTTTTGGTTGTGCCAGTTCAGTAGATGAACCGCCCTACGAAATTAATAATAAACAATTTTATGACACCCTTGATGGGCAAGGTAACAAGCTTTTTGCTTATGTGGTTTCTGTAAAGGCTAAAAGTCGTGAGCAAATTAATATCAATAAAAAACTAACCCGTAGTGATGTTCAGCGTTTTGCTGAGCAAGAGCATTTTGAAGAGTCGAGTGTTTTAAAATTACAATTAGAAGATCAAGCGGTAGAGTTTCTTAATAAAGAACTAGCACAGCGTAACTATTGTGCAGGTAAGCATGAAATAAACGAAGTACTATGGCGTGATTTAAGTGTGCAATTAAGAGGGCGTTGTTTGTAGTATGTTAGCGGATAAACAAAAATTAGCGGCGGTGTTAGCCCAACTAAATATAGAATATGACGTAATAGAACATCCAGCGCTATATGGCAGCTTAGATGCCGACGAGCTGATGGTGAATCGCCCTGGAACACGCTTAAAAAATCTATTTTTGCGAGATAACGAAGGTAAGCGCCATTTTTTAGTGATCACCGCGCATGATAAACAACTCGATTTAAAATCGTTGTCTAAACAGCAAGGCCTATCGCGCTTAGGGTTTGCCTCTAATGAGCGCTTGGCTAAGTACTTAAAGGTTGCACCTGGTTGTGTGTCAATGCTCAGCTTAATGAACGATAAGCAACGAGATGTAACGCTTTGGCTTGACCAAGATATTTGGTTTGGCGATTTATTTCATTGCCACCCGTTTGAAAATACCCAAACATGGTTATTAACTAAGCCTGATTTACTGCGTTTTTTTGACTTTACTGAGCATCAGCCGCGGGTGATGTTTTTGCCATCGCGCTGAGCCCACAAAATAAGCCCCAGTCCACACAAACACACAGCGAGTAATGTTGTCATAAACGCCGTTTGTCCATGAGCTTGATAAACCACCCCAGGTAATAACGAGCCCAGTGCGCCGCCGCTGTAATAAAATGATACATAGCATCCGTTGGTAACGCTTGGCGGTGCGTGACTGATTTTATTAACCAGTGGTGCCGCTGTGGAATGAATTACAAACATAGCGCCACAAAAGAGTGTGAATGCAATTAAAAACAACAACAGTGAATGACTCATTAATAATACAATACTGAGGTTATAAAACACGAATACCGCGGCCAACAATCGCCAGGCTGAAGTCATTTTTTTTAATAGCCAAGGAGTGAAAATAGAAGCCAAAGCACCCACCAAATAGCCACTATAAACAAAGCCAATGTCGCGCGTGTTATTAATTAAAAAGGTATTTTTTAAAATAAAAGGCAAGTAGTTTAATAATGCTGCAAAGCAAAAAAACATACAAAAAATGGCACCATAGAGCTTAAGTGCAGAGCCCTCTTTAAGTTGTTTTATATAATCTAATGGCGATAAAACCTCGGTTGATTTAACAAGATTAAAACGTTTATGAGGAATACTTAACGCTAGAATAATCAGCATGGCTGCTATTAGGTAATAAAAACTCTGCCACGACCAAACATCGCTAAAGAGCGCAGCCAATACTCGGCCAAAATAACCACCGACAATAGTACTACCAATATATAGCGTCATATTTTTTTGTAATGTATCGGCTTGATAACTCATACCAATATAACTGGTCATAGCGGTTAAAGCGGCAGGTAAAGTTAGCCCTTGTAAAAACCGAACAAGTAACAGTAGCTCAAAACTAGGGGCATAAATAAATAATAAGCAGCCGACACCGAGGAATAACATTGCAGTGCGTAAAATTAATAATGGGTTTCGCTTAGCTAAAAACAACCCATACACCAAAGGGGCAATGGCTAAAGGCAGCATAGTTGCCGTCATTAAGCTGCCCGCAACAGCAGGAGCAACATTAAATTCAGTAGCAAATAAACTTAATAATGGCTGTGGTGCGTATAAAACAAAAAAAATGAAAACAGAACAAAAGAGTAAGTGAGGTAAGCGCATCGACTGCCGTTAACATTGCTTATTAGTTGAGCTGCATTATATACAAAACTGCTAGGGTTTTCATAAATTAACCTTTATTGCGCTAAATCATGCTTTGTTTTCAGTAGTTTGTTAGATTAATACCAATAGCGCTGTTATTTACGCTCGTTGGTGATTAAAATAGCATTAATATTCGTTTTTAGTGGGAACACGCCATGGGGTCACTACAAGAGCAATTGCTCCAAGCTGGTTTAACAACATCACATAAAGCTAAAGTTGCTAAATCAGAAAAGCGCAAGCAACAGAAAAAGCAAAAGAAGGGAGCGACGAGCAACCCGAACGATTTACAAAAGCATATTCAGCAAACTAAGTTGGAGCAGCAGCAAAAAGCTGAAGAGCTCAATAAAGCGCGCCAAGAAGAATTAAAGCAGCGCGAGCAAGTCGCCCGTGTTAAGCAAATTTTAGAGCATCATAATCAAGAGTCAATTCGCGGTGAGCGTACCTTTAACTTCACTTATGAAAATAAAGTGAAAGGGCTTGATGTGAATGAGCAAACGCAAAAGGCGCTCTCGGGCGGGCGTTTAGCTATTTGTGTGTTAGAAGGTCAGTTTTACGTATTAGAAGATGAGCCTGCGCGTAAAGTGGCTGAGGTGGATGAAAAGTATATTGTGTTTCATGTTGAGCCTGAAAATAAAGCCAAAGATGAAGACGATCCGTATGCTGATTTTGAAGTGCCAGACGATCTTATTTGGTAAGCCTATTAAGTATCTGCTCAGTTAAAGCAAGCTAGTATGTGTTTTATGAGGGATACACGTATTTGTTCTGATTGATCGTCAAACCTTACCAAGGACGTATGCTTTTTAAAGATTTATTGACTACAATAATCACAACCGTTTTTTTTAACCGTAAAAAGAAGAGTAAATACAATGAGCAAGATAAAAACACTTTTATTAGGCGCGGGTATTGGTTTAGCCGCAAGTTTTTCATTTTCAGCAGCCGCTGCAGATGGCGCTGCACTTTACACAGCTAAAAATTGTCAAACATGTCATGGTGCAGAAGGTAAAGCACCTATTATGGCGATGTACCCTAAACTAAATGGTCAAAACAAAGAATATTTAGTAGCGCAAATGAAAGACATCAAGTCAGGCGCTCGTAACAACGGTATGTCTATGGCGATGAAAGCGATGGTTGCGACTGTGACTGATGAAGAATTTGAAGCGATTGCCGATTACCTATCAAAAGTACAATAATCGTTAACGCTAATTAAAAAGAGCCACACCTATGTGTGGCTTTTTTATTTGGTGATTGCCATCATGCAAATACTCATTTAGACTTCTAAACATCTACAATCACTAGCGCTATGCTGTGTTTTAAAAGGCTTGTTATGTTTGATTTACCCCAGCTCAATTTAAAAAATAAAGTATCAGAACAAGAGTGGCAACTACGTGTTGATTTAGCCGCATGTTATCGATTAGTTGACCATTTTCGTTGGGGGGATTTAATTTATACGCACCTTTCTGCTCGCCTACCGGGCACTGATCATTATTTAGTGAATGCCTTTGGCTTAACGTTTGATGAGATCACTGCATCTAACTTAGTCAAAGTAGATTTAAATGGCCGCATTATTGACGATACACCCTTTAATATTAATCCTGCAGGGTTCACTATTCACAGTGCCATTCACGAAGTACGTGAGGATGCACATTGCGTTATACACCTGCACACCAAAGAAACCATTGCGGTTGCAACACAAAAAGAAGGGCTGTTACCGCTAAGTCAGTATTCGATGTTTTCATTGCCGTCTCTGTCTTACCATGGCTATGAAGGTTTAGCGGTGAATGACGATGAACGTAAACGCCTGCAAACAGATTTAGGCACCACCAATTATATGCTATTGGTCAACCACGGCGGTTTAACAGTAGGACCAACGGTAGGCGATGCGTTTATGCGCTTTTATGACCTTCAGCGTGCCTGTGAAATACAGTTAGCCATTCAATCAAGTGCGCAAGAAGCGACTGCTGTGCCTCAAGCTATTATTGATAACATTTATAACCAAGCGAACGTCGTTCACAGTGGCAGTACAGGGGGCCAGCTAGCATGGCCTGCCATGTTACGAAAAGCGTATCGTCTTGATCCTAGTTTTGCAAAATAACCCACTGAAGGTTAATAAGGAATTTTTATGAAAGTAAATCGCGTTGAAGTCTTTGATATTCATTGCCCTGATCGGCCTGCATGGACGCCGGTATTTGTTCGAATTCATACCGATGAAGGTATTAGCGGTGTGGGTGAAGCAGGTCTTGCGTACGATTTAGGCCACAGTGCCGCTGCTGCGATGATCAAAGAAATGGCCGATGCCTTTTTAATTGGCCATGACCCGTTTCAAACTGAAAAACTATGGTCGCGCATGTTACGTGAAAGTTTTTGGGGTTTAGGTGGTGGGCCGGTGGTTTACGCAGCAATGAGTGCGATTGATACGGCGCTTTGGGATATAAAAGGTAAAGCATTGGGTTTACCGGTTTATCAGTTGCTTGGCGGTAAAGTTAACGACAAGTTGCGTACTTATGCATCACAGCTGCAGTTTGACTGGGACAGTGAATTTAAAGCGCTGGTACAGCCACAAGAATATGCAGAAGCGGCACTAAAAGCGGTGGCGGAAGGTTACGATGCGGTAAAGGTCGATCCAATTCAATACGATAAAGACGGCAACACCTATTACGACCGCACAAATATTATTTCTCGTCCAGAAATGAAACTATACCGCGCTCGTATGCAGGCTATTCGTGAAGCCGTGGGTGACGAAGTAGATATTATTTTTGAATGTCATAGCTTACCAGGGGCGACATCGGCAATTCAAATTGGTGAAATTGCAGAAGAATTTGACTGTATGTATTTTGAAGAGCCGGTGAATTACCTAAACCATTCATTACATGCAAAAGTGGCTGATAAAGTGGCTGTGCCTATTGCAGGCGGCGAGCGCTTGTATAACCGCTGGGGTGTACGTCCTTATTTAGAAGATCAAAGTATTGATGTACTACAGCCAGATATCGGCTTATGTGGTGGCTTTACCGAAACTAAAAAAGTATGTGATTACGCTGATATTTTTGATGTGCGTATTCAGGCACACGTATGTGGTGGGCCGGTTGCAACGGCGGCATCATTGCACTTAGAAACAGCGATCCCTAACTTTTTAATTCACGAGCATCATACTTACGCAATTAAAAAGTGGAATAGAGAGCTATGCTTACAAGATCCACAACCTAAAAATGGCTTTTTTGAAGTATCTGAAGAACCAGGTCTTGGTATTGAGCTTAACGATGAAATTGTAATGCGCTCACAACGTGTAGAAATAAAATAGTTTACTCTGTTGAGGAATCGCCGGTAAGTGAGTTGTCACTTACCGGCTTTTTTATCGCTGTGGGTTTATTTTACAAAGTACTTGTTTTAGTTCAATGGTTGCCTTGCTATCAAGGTGGCGAACAAAACAGCGCTCTCCCTTAGTCACGAGCTCAAATTGATCTGGCATATTAAGTTGCTTGCCCATAATAGGGTTGCCCTGAGGATCTTTATGATTAAGTTGCTCAAGGGTAACTGTACTTGAGGTGACAAAAACATCGTCTGCTAATTGAACCTGCGAGCTATGCAGCAGCTGCGCAATTGCGTCGGCTACTTTAGCGCTATTAGGCTCAATTAGTAACGCATGTTGCAATTTAGGTGTGGGCTCTGAGCTTTGTGCTAAGCACCCACTTAAAAATAGCGAAATTGCAGTTATTGCTAATAAAATCTTCATTGCTTATCTCATGTTATCGCTAAGAATAATATTCTGTTTTAGTACAGTCTGAATTCGCGCGTCTTTTACTTCAGGCATATCGGTGGCGATAGTGGGCGCAAAACCGAGAACACTATTTATTGAGCTTGGGGCTGGGCAACTGCCGGTTGATCTATAACTAAGTGCGGTATTAAGTAAGCCTTCACTTGCATCACCTAAGCGTTTGCTAAAGTCATCGGCAACAGCACAGCCTGCAATAAGTACGGGCTGGCGCGCATTATCAATGGTATTTTGCGGTGCAAAGCCATCTGAATATTCACCAAAACCTTTATTATTTTCGCCAGTAAATTGAATGGTAAAATAAGTAGTGTCGCAGTTATCGGTTGGGTAAAAGCCATACGGTTTACCACAGGTGCCAGCCCCTATCTGAATGATTTCAACATCGGCTCCGCGCAGCCCGTTAATTATAGCCTCACTGGCTGAGCAGGTACTGCTGGTGGTGAGTACAAATACCCGATCTAAATTTAACGTTGGTAATGGGGTGCCTGCAGCTATTGCAGGGTTATTTTCAAACCCGACAAAACGATTTGTAAAGAGCATGGGGGTCAGTGTTTGCCCTGTGATAGGGTTGGTATTGGGGTATTTATCGTTAAAAATAGTGCGTTCAAATATTTTGCCTTGGGTATTGTCACCTGCCACCATATAGCCTACTTGGCTGGCCATTTGTAACAAACCACCGCCGTTATAGCGCACATCAATGACTAAATCTTTAATGCTGCTGGCAGCGAGTTGGTTAAAGGCGTTGTAAAGCTGCGTTTCGGCTATCGCGTTGTGGCTATTAAATTGAAAGTAACCCACATCGCCGTTTGCTAAATCAGTACGTACGTTCATTACTGGTTGCGACTCGATATTTTGAGATGTGAGCGTAACAATGCGATTTTCATTAGTGCTGATATCCCTAAATACAAATTCGGTAACTTTACCTGTTTGTTCTGGGAATAAACCTGCGTTAATAATAGCTACCTCGCTTGATGAGGTCGTGTTAATAAAATCAACACCATCAACTTCTAAAAGCTCAAAGCCCCTAATAATATTTTGATTACTAGCAGGGGTATTTGGCTCGGTATAGCTAACAATTGCTTGGCGCGGCGCACTACCAGCGATTATTTTTATATTAAAGCCATAACCAAAGCTTAGGCCTGATTGATTTTGTCTTTGCCACTCATCGGTTGGCAAACTAAAGTGAAAGTTATCTTTTTTCGCACCTGACTCAGTCAGCTGCTCCGTTTTTAAAGTATTAAAGTAATCAATGACGCCTGACGTTAATGCCGGATTAGTATCAATAATTTCGTCGTACCATAAGTAGGTTTCGTTACTCCAAGAGCGTAGCCAGTTTTTTTCATTAATTGCTTGGCATTGACCTTTAAATTGCCCTGAGCTAGCAAAAACACCAGAAGTCCAGCCACCGTTATTAGTTGTTGGGTTGGTCGCATTGTCGCTACCTCCACCGCCACAACCTGTTAATAAAGCGGCTAGCGATAAAGAGAGTAATGTGTATTTAAAAGAAGATGAGTTAAGAATGGCCATACGCATGCTCGTTTTTTAAACTGTTGAGCTAAATATAGCGGTTTTTATTTAGAGTTGATAGAGGCGCGCAGCATTTTTGTAACTCAAATATTGCCATGTAAGATCATCGCTACATAGGCTTCGATAATGTTGCCATAACTCATTGTAGTTAATGTTAATTTGGCACACGGGGAAGTTGCTGGCAAACATCACTCTTTGCATACCAAAATGCTTTAAAATATGTGTAAAACATTGGGTTTGCTGCTCGCTATTAAGCATGAGTAATTCAAAGCCTGAAAACTTCATCGCAACATTAGGCTGTTGTGCGAGTAATTCAATGGCGCGTTGCCAGTTAGCAAGGTTGTGTGCAAGGCCTGCGTGATTAATGATGATTTGTAAGTCACTAACTTGGTTGGCATAAGAAATAAGTTGCTCGGTGATGTTGAGGTTTTCTATTTCAAATTGCGCTTCAAAATGCAGTTTTAAGTGGCTCAAGTGGCGCAGGTTATCGAGACAATGAGGGTTCAATAAGCGCGTGGCATCATGACCTTCAGTGATATCTCTAATGCCGACAAGGGATGAATGTTTTAGATATTTAAGTGCTAGTTTAAATGCGTTATTTGGCTGGTTAATTGTTGCAAAGCTAATCGCTTTGTAAGGTAGCCTTTTTATATGCTTTGCTAACCAGTTTAATTCATTAATAGGTTGCTCATTATCAAAGCCAGCTTCTATATGCACTAAACCAACGAGTTCAAAGTCCGTACTTTTGATTAGTTCAGCAACGCTAATCGGTTGTTTTATTTTATCTAAGTTAGGCCAAGCGGGTGGGTTAGCACCTTGCAGCCAGGTGTATTGACCCTCCAGCAAATTAAAAAAATGCACATGCGGGTCAATAATTTTAGTACTCATTGCGCTGTGTAACCGCCATCAATGCGTTGCAAACTGCCGGTAATAAAGCTGGCTTCTGGACTTACTAAAAAGTTTACCAGTGCTGCAACTTCATCGGCTTGGCCTAAACGATTAAGTGGTTGTAAAGCAGCTTCTTCGGCAACAATATCTGCCTTATTTGCGCCACTTTTTTTGCAGTATGCATCAATCGCATTATGAAATAACGGTGTTTCTATGGTGCCAGGACACACGGCATTAGTGCGAATATTAAAGCTTGCGTAATCTAAGGCGGTGGTTTTAGCCATCGAAGCCAGTGCATGTTTAGTCAGGTTATAAGCAAATGAGTTTTGTTTGCCAATAATGGCCTGATCTGAGGCAATTAACACAATAGCGCCATCTTGCTGTGCTTTCATGGCTGGTAATACGCTTTGTATAGCCGCGTACGCACCTTTAACATTCAGTGCCATTAACGCATCGAATGTCGCTTCATCGGTTTGCTCAATTGTGGCACTTAGGTGCTTGCCAGCATTTGAAACAAGTACATCAATGCGTTGTATTTTTTCAATAATAGCCTGTATACACTGACGTACGGCGGTTACATTACTAACATCACATTGATGAAAAACACCACTCTCACTGGGTTCAATATCTAAGTTATGAACCTGATAGCCGCTCGTTAATAATCGCTGAACCACAGCAAAGCCAATGCCTTTAGAGCCACCGGTTACTATTGCAACTTTTGACATACTTGTTCCTTTAATTAGCAATTAATGTGCGTGGCCGCAACCACCTTCAGCATGAACATGGCCGTGAGAAATCTCTTCGTTTGTTGCTTCTCGAACTGAGACAACCTCAACATCAAAAGTCAGCGTTTTACCAGCAAATGGGTGGTTTAAATCACAATCAGCATTAAAGCGGCCTACTTTTACAATGGTTACTTGGTGGCGACCTTGGTTTGATTGCACCATAGCAGTCATGCCTGGTTTCCATACTTTTACATCACCTTGAAGGTGCTTAAGCGGAATGCGCTGAATTAAGTCATCAACACGCTCACCGTATGATTCACTTGGAGATAACGTAACGCTAAATTTATCACCAGCGGCTTTACCTTCAAGTGCGGTTTCTAAACCTGGAAGCATGCCTTCGCTGCCGTGAATATAACTTAATGGCGCGTCGTTTAGGCTGCTTTCGATTTGTTCCCCCGCTTCGCTTAGGGTGTAATGAAATTCAACGGCCGAATTTTTACTGATTTGCATGCTTGTCTCTTTGAGTTTTAAATTAATTAAAGGCAATTTTACGCGAAATACTGCGCTTTAGAAACTTAACGTGGATGATTTAATGTATTTTGTAAGTCGAGTAACAGGTCTTTTTTCGCCGGTGTAGTTTTAGGTGTCGCGGCTTGAGGTATAAATAAAACCAACTGAGTCCCAGGTTTTAATACGCTTGAGGCAGATAATTTATTCCAACGCGCTAAATCGCTATGAGCAACGCCGTATAACTGACTTATATTCCAAAGGTTATCACCGGGTTTTACGTGGTAATCTACCTCGATGGTTGGAATGATTTGCTCTTTTTGTTCTAGATAAGGGCTTATTTTATAGTTAATAGTGAGCGACTCAGGCAAAGTTTGCGGCTCCCCTAAAATAAGCTTTTCGCCAACGCCAATAAAGTTATTTTGCTTATTATTGAGCTGTTTTAATACTTCTAAAGGCAAGCCAAAATGCCTAGCAATACCGTACAGCGTGTCATTTTTCTTAACGATGTATTCGCCTGCAAAATTGGCTTTAAAAAAGCGGTTTTTTAATAAAGCTTGTTGCTCTATAGGTAATAACAGAGTGTGCGGTCCATGGGGAGAGCTTTGATTTTTTAAATAACCCCGATTAAGGGCATGCAGTTGTTTGGCGCCCATGCCAGAGAGCTTGGCCATAACTGAAAAATCAAACTGTTTTGCCACATTTAGTGAGGTAGTCAGTGCTTTATAAGGAAGCTTTGGCCGTTTAAAATTTGCCTTAGGGTGTTTCACTAAATAGCTCAGTGCTAATAGTTTTGGTACATAGTCAGCGGTTTCTTTTGGCAGTGTTAGTGCCCAAAAGTCAGTTGATTTACCTCGTTTTTGATTGCGTTTTATAGCGCGCTTAACTCGGCCTTCACCGGTATTATAGGCCGCAAGTGCATGTAGCCAATTACCATCAAAACGTTTATGTAAATAGCTTAAATAATCAAGTGCCGCATCGGTTGAGGCTAATACATCCTGGCGTCCGTCATACCATTGATCTGATTTAACCCCAAAATGATGCGCGGTTGCTGCAACGAGTTGCCACACTCCCACAGCGTGCTCGCTTGAGCGTGCGGTAGGTCTAAAGCCACTTTCTACAAATGGTAACAAGGCGAGCTCCATCGGCAAGCGCTTTTGCTCAACTTTTTTTACAATATGGTATAAAAAAGGCGCTGCACGTCGAGACACTATTTTTAAATAATTAGGCTGTTTTAAATACCAGTTAATGCGTTTTTTTAACGCCTGATTTTGCTCAACCGGTAAATGTAAGTTATCAGCAATATGTGCCCATAACTCTGTGGGTTGAGCTATTTCAGGGGCTTTGGCTGTGGCTTTTTTATTAATGACTTTGTGAGTGTTTTTAGAGGTCGGCGTATTTGATAATGCCGGTTTTGACTCTACAGGTGTGGGAACTGCAGGCGCAATGATCTCTGGCTGAGTGGTTTTACAGCTGCATAGCAATACAATGGCAAAGCATAAGATCAAGTGACGCATTTTGTTCCTTTTTAAAAAATATATTTCCATATTTTAACACAATCCATTGTGTTCAGTTATTGACTGTTTTTAGTGCGAAGTAATCCCGATTGCAAAAATAAGTGACTTGATTTTATATCAAGTGGTTCTTGTTGATAAGGTTTTAGTGCCTCACTAGGGAAGTTTTTTTGTAATTGCTCAATACTGGCTTCAGGGTTGTTTTTAACATGCTCCGTAATTGCTTCTAAAAACGTGAGTGACTGTTTTAGTTTAACTTTATCGACTAAATCGCCATGTCCAGGAATAAAAAGTGACAGCGTATTATTATTTATATATTTTTTTAATAAGCGTTGCCATTGCTTAAGCTCGCCATGCCCAGGGTAAGGTAACCAATCGATGATATCACCACCAATTAAGGTTTTACCTTTGTCGGCAAGTAGTGTTAGATCGCCATTGGTATGTGCCTGATGCGGGTTTATAGTGAGTGTATAGCCACCTAAATCTAACGTTTTAGATTCACTAATACTCATTTTTGGTGGTGTTAATTGATAGTCTTGCCAGCGAAATAAGCGCTTTTTAGCGCGGGTAAGCTTTTCTCGCCATTGAACTTGCTCAGCATCGGGTAAGGTGGCTAATCGTTGATAGCTCAGCTCAATGCTTTTCTCGAATCCCTCTAGCTTGTCTGTTAAGGCTTGCTGGTAAAGCGAAAAGTCGTTAGCGACTTGTTGATGAGTAATAAGTTTTGCGTCTGGGAAGTAATGCTGCATAACCGCCATCCCCAGTAAGTGATCGTCATGAAAGTGGGTTGCAACTAAATAACACAAAGGCGTCTTTAGGCGTTGTTTTAGCTCGGTTACCAGTTGTTCTACCACCGCAAAGTTACCACTGGCATCAATGAGTAATGCACATTCACTGCCTTCAATTAATACTTGGTTAGAATCGTAAAAACGAAGTCTTTCAGGTTGCTTAAGAAATTGAATATTAGCTGACAACGGTTGCCACTCAATTGCTGCCTCGCTTTTTGTTTGCATAAGCAAGCAAATTAAAGGCAGTAAGCACTTACCTATTTTTTGAGTTTTACTTAAAAATGGTTGCATCTTTATTTCTAGCTGTATTTTTGACGGTAAAAACAATAAAAGCGCAAGATGCGCTTTTATTTAGTGTGCTCAGAGTTCGAGCTTAAGTACTGACTCAATTTATCAATCAGTTGATCTTGATATTCAAGCTCAACTGATTTTTGAGTTTTCGCTTCAAGCAATTCGTGGCTTAAATTTAAGGCAGCCATAAGTAATGCTTTTTGATCGTTTCTGACTGTTGAACGTTGTTTCATTTGTTCAACTAAATCATTCAGATTTTTGGCGGCCGCTTTTAGTGCCTCTTCTTGCCCCGCAGGACAAGCAAATTGCTGCTCTTTACCAAGCAATTCAACAGTGACTCGCTGGTTTTGCAGCTCAGACATTAGCTTGCCTGTTGCGCGCTTTGTAATTTATCTAACAATGATGACAAGGTGGTACTTGCATCTTTTTGTTTTTCTTCATTTTCAAGGGCTTCTAACTGCAATAACTCATTTTCATCAAGTAGCTTGCTGTTTTGCTCTTTAAGCTCTGTAATATCAGTTTGTAACTGATTATTACGGGTAATTAGTTGGTCGATCAGTTGTTCGAGTTGTTGAAGAGTGTTGTTGTTCATAAATGCGCTCATATAACTGTAATTAATGTCATGCAAATGTAAAGCAAAGTGTGTTTATTTGCCAGCATTTACGCTGGTTTTAGGTGATTTTTATTCTATGTTAAGGGATAATTCACGCTATTGGCTTTTTCATTCAGAAGCGGTTCACGTAAACCCCCGCTTTTGCTGGTATCGACTGTCAAAGTAGTGTGCTTATGGTTCACTGATTTTATTAAATAGCGTATGGTGAAAATAAATAATGCTTAGTTACAGACACTCCTTTCATGCGGGTAACCCTGCTGATGTACTTAAACATTTAGTGTTAGCGCAAGTACTGGGTTATCAAACAATTAAAGATAAGCCGCTTGACTATATTGATACGCATTCGGGGGCTGGTTTTTTTGAGCTTGCTGCACCTGACGCGCAAAAAACCCAAGAGTACCAAGATGGCATTGAAAAACTGTGGCAACATACTAGCCAACACAGTGCCTTAAATGACTACATTGAGCTAATAAAATCATTTAATGAGAGTGCATCGCTGGCGTTTTACCCAGGCTCACCAAAAATAGCCGAGCACTTTTTACGCCGTCAAGATAAGGGCTGGTTTTTTGAGCTGCATCCGCGAGATTTAGTCTTACTTGAAGAAAACATGCAAGGTAAGCGCTCTATTCGTGTACGCGGCGAAAATGGATTTGCAGGCTTAATTGGTTTGTTACCGCCAGCTTCGCGCAGAGCCTGTGTGTTAATAGACCCACCTTATGAAATAAAAGACGATTACAATACGGTAGTGCAAACCATTGTTAAAGCGCATCAACGCTTTGCAACAGGGACTTACATGATCTGGTATCCGGTTGTGGACAGAGAACGTATTGATAATATGGAGCAGGGTTTAATTGACGCGGGAATTAGAAATATTCAATTATTTGAATTAGGTACCGAAGCCGATACTGATGTACATGGTATGACTGCCTCTGGAATGATAGTGATAAATCCACCATGGAAATTAAAACAAGCAATGGATGACGTGCTACCTGAACTAGTAAGCTTGTTGAGTAAGCCAAGTGGCTTTTATCGCAGCGAGCAGTTAGTTGCCGAATAAAAATAAATAAGCCCAGTTTAACTGGGCTTTATACTGTTCTGCTTAGATGCGGAGTATTGTTACGCTTAGTTAAAAGTAAACAGCGTTAAAGGTTGCAAGTTGCTTGCCTGCCTCATTTTGTAATACTAATTTTTCACCGTTAATTTGCCATTGCGTTGCTGCTTGCAGCACACCCGCCATGGCGCTTTCTTGTTCCATATTTTCATGACACATTTTTTGCGTGGTAGCTAACTGCGTAAAAGTAACCGTTTGCTTCGATACTTCATAACCGCCATTAAAGTTATTGCACCCTAAAAAACCGTGCACAGTGTTGTCACTATTAAATTGAATAAATGGCTCTTTAGTATTCACTTCAACGGGATTGCCATCGATTGAAACGGCTTTGAAGTAGGTATTTACTAAGTCAACGTCTGGCTTTGGCGCTACTTTTGAAACAATAATTTCTAAAGGCTCTGCTGAGGCCGTATTAGCAAAAGGCGAGTTACTTGTTGTGCTGGTGTATAGTAAGTTTCCTTGATTATTAATGGTTGCGCGCACGCTGTAGCGATGGGCTGGATCAATTTTTTCAAGGTTGTATTCAAGCTCTACTTTATACGGAGGTGCGCCTACTAAATCAATTACCTGCTCAGAAATAACGGTTGCTGCTACATCCATTTTTGACACATCAACCAAGGTAACGGTTAGCTGTGAATTAGGCGCTAATAGGCTGCGATCTAGGTAGCTAACTTGTACTGGTAGAAAGGCTGTTGTTTGTTTCACAGCACTATTTTGCTGTGTGGTGTCATCGTTACATGCGCTAAGCATAAGAGTGCCACTTGCTAAAAAACATAGGCCTGCAACCGACTTTAAGATTGCGTTTGGCTTTGGTGAGAACATAACAGTTCCTAGATATAATTACGGATATAAACAATAGCATACGGCTAAGTTACTTAATCATCGCTTAACTTGTAAATACAGCCAATACAGAAAGTTGAGATATAAAAAAAGACGCTAGGCGCCTTGATTCGTTACTTATTTTTTAACGTATTTAGTTAAAATTACAATACGTTGTCCATCAACACGCCCTTCAATATGTTCTGGGTTGCTGGTTAAGCCAATATTGCGCACAGCAGTACCGCGCTTTGCCGTTAAGCTGCTACCTTTCACATCTAAGTCTTTTATTAAGGTGACGGTATCGCCAGCTTGTAGCACTACGCCATTACTATCAATGTGTTTAATATCATCATCTTCAGCAAGCGCTTGCTGAGCCCATGTTAATGTGTCTTCTTCAAGGTAAATCATATCAAGTGCGTCTTGTGCCCAGCCATTATCGGCTGCTAGTCGTATCAGCATGCGATAAGCAACAACTTGTACCGCCGGTGTTTGGCTCCACATGCTGTCATTTAAACAATGCCAATGAGTAGGAGTTAAATCGCGGGTGCCCTCAATTTGATCTTTACATGTTTGACAGGTGTAAATGCATTTATCTGAATGAGCTTCGGTAACTGGAGGTACTTCGTATACAGTTAAGTTATCTGTTGCTGCGCAGAGTTCACATTTATTGTTGCTACGCTCTATTAAGGCTTGTTCAATGCTCATATTAGGGGCTCTTGAGAGTTTATAAAAAATTTATAAACACATTATACCTTATAACCATAACCTTTGGGTATGCTCAGAGCGGCTGATAGCAGCAAAACCTTATAAAAAATAAGGTTAATAAAGGTTTTTATTTTATGAATATAAATTGTAACTCTTCACCAAGACAAACTATTTTCTAAGGATCTTTTTTAGTTATTGGCTGATCCTGCCAGTATGCCAAGCTAGAGCGATTACCCTATTTCTCTAGCTTTAATGAATTTAAACAGCATAAATATCACTGAAATAGTTGAGCAAACTAAAACTCAGTTACAAGAAAATAAAACAAGCAGCGGCACTGGTAAAGTCATCGGGCGCAGAAGGTATCATCAAAGCGGCATTACAAAACCCGCATCAAACTTTGCATGTTGATGAGACTGGCATTAATATTGGCGGTAAACGGCGATGGCTTCATGGTGCATCAACGACTTGGTGGACTTATTTTTATCCTCATGAAAAAAGAGGAAAAATAGCGATGGATGAGGGCGGTATTTTACCGCACTTTACCGGTGTGCTATGCCATGACCATTGGAAGCCATATTATCAATATACCCAATGCCAACATGCATTATGTAATGCTCACCACATCCGAGAATTAGAAAGGGCTTGGGAGCAAGACGGCATGCAATGGGCGAAGGATATGCAAACCTTACTTAAAGAAATGAATAAAGCTCAAATAGATAATCCCGACCTAGATAAAGGGGCTAAACAGAAATATCGTGATCAATATCAAAAAATATTGCTTCAAGGTGACGTTAAATGTCCACCACCAGATAATAGTAGCCGAGTGAAAGGTCAGCGAGGCCGATTAAAGCGAACCCAATCTCGCGCATTATTGGAACGACTAAGAGATTATCAAGATGATGTTTTACGTTTCATGATGAGCACTGGCGTGCCATTTACCAACAACCAAGGCGAGAATGATATTAGGATGACCAAGGTTCATCAAAAAATACCGGGGTGTTTTAGAAGTAGGCAAGGAGCTGAAATGTTCTGCTTGCTGAGAAACTATTTATTGACTTGCAGAAAACAATATGTATCTGCAAGCCTAGCCCTTGAGTTATTATTCAAAAATCAGCTGCCTGATATATTCATTTCAGATGAGGCTGAATAGTTACAAAAGCTTTTTATTTTAGGCTTAGTTGCTTGTTTTATATTCGAATTAAAATTGCAGCAAGTCTTTAAAGTTTCACTATACTGGTTAGGTATAACAATAAAATAACGTTTACATCACTGCAAAACAGGAAGGGTAATGCCAAATAATCCAGACGTAAAAAATTCATCTATTTTGGTCACTCAATATATTGCTAGGCAACCCATTTTTCATGCAGATAGAAGCATTTTTGCCTTTGAGTTACTTTATCGCGATTCAGTTAATAATGCCTTTCCTGCGGGAACAACCGACGGGCAGGCCACTGGGCGACTTTTTTTTAATGCGTTAATGCTGGTTGGGGTGGAAAAGCTGGCGCTTAATCAGACCGTGTTTATAAACCTATCTAGCGAAGGGCTTTTAGAGGATTTACCTACATTATTGCAGCCTGAAAATACTGTAATTGAAATTGTTGAGCGTACTGAAAATATCGAGCTTGTTACTCAACGAGTAACTGAGCTAAAAAAAGCAGGGTATGTATTTGCGTTAGATGATTATGACGCGCATAAAAAATGGCAACCTTTGCTCAATTTGGTTGATTATATAAAGCTTGAAGTAGAAGAGCCTATAATAAAAACCACCATGCTACTTAAAAAGCTCAAACGCAATCACCCAGAGGTTAAAATAGTGGTAGAGCGAATTGAAACCTATGACGAATTTAGGCAGCTTAAAGAGGCAGGGTGCGATTACTTTCAAGGATTCTTTTTTGCACAGCCAGAAATGCTCAGTTACGGTAATGTTGAGCCGTTAAAAATGGCGGTTTTTGATTTATTGCGCTGCACATCTCGTCCTGACTTGGATTTTAACGAAATTAATCAACGTATTTCTAAAGATGTGGGTTTAACCGCACGTGTTCTCAAACTAGTTAATGCTCGCTCTGCTAATAAAAATTTAGTGATTACGTCAATTCCACAAGCGGTTGTGTATTTAGGGGAAGATTCTATTAGAAAGTTTGTACGAGTACTGGTGCTGAGCGAACTTGGCTCAGACAAGCCTAGTGAACTTACTCGTTTAGGCTTATGTCGAGCGCAGTTTATGCAAATAATTTTAGAGCCTGGCGGAAAAGTCATTGCAGAACAAGGTTATTTAGTCGGCTTAATGTCGGTGCTTGATGCTATTTTAGATATGGAACTGGAAGCTATTGCCAAAGAGTTTAGTTTAGGGGCTGAATTATCTGGTGCACTTTTAAGTTTTGAAGGCATGATGGGTAATTCATTGCATTTAGTCAAAGCGGTAGAAGAAGATAACTGGCAAATGGCTAAAAAGTTGTTAGAAACTATTCGCCCAGCCTCGAATATTGAGACCGTATTTAGCGCCATGTTGGATGCACGCCAGTATGCGGATGAGTTATTAGCCACCATTATTGAACAAGACTAACGCAAAGCGTTTGGGTATGATTGGCACATATTGATTTTACTTAGTACAACAGCATGCGTTTATTTTTACCTATCACGACTATTTTAATAGCCTTAGCTTTATTAATCCCCGGGGTGACTCAGCCAGTGCTGAGTATGGAAGGCAAAATTGATAAATCTAAACTTGCTCAAGCCGGTATTGAAATGCTGGCAGATGAAGGAAATCAAAACACCCGCAATATGCTAATGATGATCTCGAGTATGTTGGGATTAGACAAACTTGAAGGCGAGATCAGCGCTTATCAAAAAACGCGCAGTATTTGGGGCACCGTCAACGAACTGGCCGATAACAAAAACTACTTAGTGGCGATATTAGTGGCGTTTTTTTCAATAGTGATCCCAACAATTAAGCTGCTGCTTCAATTGTTTTATTGTGCACTGAAGGAGACTTCATTTAAGTACAAGCTTGGTAAAGTGATAATTGGCTTAAGTAAATGGAGTATGGTGGATGTGTTTGTTATTGCATTAATCGTGGCTTACATGGCTGGTAATGCAAACGCGAACTCAGAAGACTTACTAAATGTGCATGCTGAGTTTGGTACTGGTTTTTGGTATTTTACCGGCTATTGCCTGTTCGCTATTGCGGCTAGTAGCTTGATAAAGCCAGTGGTAAAAACCAGTTAATTATTGAGTTTTAAACGCAGTTACCATAAACTTCAGATGTCTATTTATTATTAGGTTAATTCATTGCAACGTATTTACTGTATTTTACTCACGCTAACTTTGCTACTCACTTTTGTGGGTCAAGCCGTTGCGTCTGTATCTATGGTATGTGATGTGCCGCATATGAACATGGCAACCCATGCATCGATGCAGCATAGTGAAATGGCGATGAGTGACGACACTGATACAACAACCATGTCTATGGATTGCTGTAGTGAGCAAAGCACGTTAAGTCAAGATTGCAGTTGCCCGATGAGTGCTTGTAATTCGCATTCGGCCTTGCATGTAAACTCGCTATTTATAGCTTCCAAATTACCCCCTGAAAAAGTGCACCTTGCTGTCATGCAGCGCAAACCTAATTTTGCACGATCTCTTTATCGTCCTCCTATGCCTGCATAACCGCAGGATAGGTGTGTTTAAAATCTAGTCATTTAGCTTTTTGTCATCTATCTGCTTAAAAAATTAATCGTTTTTTATTTTTGAATTTTAAGTGGAGCAAGTGATGAATCACTTCGCAGTATTAAAAGCTGTTTTTGTGAGCAGCTTATTGAGCATTAGTCTCTCTGTACACAGTGCTGAACTGAGTTTAAATGAGGCAATTAACTATGCCTTAAACCATGAGCCTTGGCTTAAAGCCAGCAAACAAAAACAAACATCAATTGAAGCAAAAAGTATTGCCGCAGGTACCTTACCTGATCCGGTACTCACGCTAGGGTTAATGAACTTACCCACTAATGGTTTTGCTTTTGATCAAGAGAATATGACCCAATTTAAAGTAGGAATTAGCCAATCGTTAAGCCGAGGCGATAGTTTAGCATTGCAGCAAAAAGCACTGTCTCAGTCGGCTGCGGCAGAGCCTTGGATTCGTAAAGATAGGCTCGCGCAGGTAAAAACCACAGTGACCGAGTCATGGCTCAATGCGTTCAGAGCGCAGCGAACTATTGCACTTATTGAGCAGGACAAAGCCTTGTTTACTCAGCTAATCGATATTACCGAATCAAGTTATGTAAGCTCGGTGGGTAAAACACGCCAACAAGATATTATTCGTGCGCAGTTAGAGCTAACCCGCCTTGAAGATAAACTAATGCAACTTGATCAACAGCTTCAAGGTGCTAAAAAGCGGTTAACACAATGGTTGCCCATCGACATGCTAAGCCAGCCTGTTGGTGAGGACTTTTCACAGGTTTCAGCGTTAAAAAACTACACGGAGTTAGAGTTTCAGCAATTAATGGCATTGCTATTAAAGCACCCCGCTATTATGGCGATTGATAATGCAATAGAGGCAAAGCAAACTCAAATCAGTGTGGCTGAGCAAGGCTATAAACCGCAAATTGGTGTGAATATGGGATATGGTTATCGTGATGATATGCCAATGGGGGGCTCGCGAGCAGACCTTTTCTCTGTGGGAGTGAGTATCGATTTACCGCTATTTACCGACAATCGCCAAGATCAACTCGTTAATGCCGCGATTGCTGATAGCGAAGAGGCAAAAACTCAAAAATTAATTGCCCTTAAAAAGCTACAAGGAATGTATTTTAAGGAAGTCAGCCAACTAACACGATTAAGTCAGCGAGCAGCGCTCTATAAAACTAAATTATTGCCGCAAATGGCCGAGCAATCCCAAGCGACCCTTAATGCTTTTACCCGCGATGATGGTAATTTTTCGGATGTGATGCAAGCGCGGATCAGCGAATTAAATGCCAAAATAGACGCACTTAATATTCACGTTGATCAAAAAATTATTATTGCACGGTTAAATTATTACGCCAGTGCTGATGACGCCAGCTTAAAGAACTTAACACAGCAGGAGCTAACCTATGAATACTAATTTAAAATTGTCATTGGTGGCTATATGCAGTGCAGCGCTGACGGCCGGGGTGTTATTGAGCTTGCCAGCTGAGCACACTATGCCAAGCGATAACAAAACCAGTAGTAAAAAAGAGCCGCTTTATTGGGTGGCACCAATGGACAGTAATTATCGTCGTGATGAACCGGGTTTATCACCTATGGGTATGGATTTAGTGCCTGTTTATGAAGAGTCAGACAGTGGTGAAAATGAAGGCCCCGGCAGTGTTAAAATTTCACCTACCGTGATTAATAACTTAGGTGTACGCACGGCACCGGTGGAGTTTGCAGTGCTGGAAAATGAAGTCAACACGGTAGGCTATGTACAATATAACCAAGATCAGCTCATTCATATTCACCCGCGGGTAGAGGGCTGGGTAGAGACATTGTATGTGAAGGCTGCGGGCGATCAGGTTAAACAAGATGAGCCACTTTATACCTTGTATTCACCGCAATTAGTCAATGCCCAAGAAGAGTTTGTTTTAGCGTTAAAGCGCAATAATCCGGTGTTAATTCGTGCGGCTAAAGCACGTTTAAAATCGCTTAATGTGTCTGAGGGTTTTATTTCACGCTTACAAAAAAGTCAGCAAGTGCTACAAAATATTACTTTTTATTCTCGCCAAGGTGGCGTTGTTGATGAGCTTAATATTCGTGAAGGGTTTTACGTTAAACCAGATACATCAATGATGAGTATTGCTCAGCTTGACGAAGTGTGGGTTGAGGCTGAGGTATTTGAACGCCAAGCTGAGCTGATCCGTGTTGGCTTACCGGTAACCATGACACTCGATTATTTAAGTGGTCAACGTTGGCAAGGGCAAGTGGATTATATTTACCCTACTTTAGATGCTAAAAATCGTACTTTACGAGTGCGTTTGCGCTTTAATAACCAAGGTCATCAGTTAAAACCAAATATGTTTGCGCAAGTGAGTATTCATAGCCAAAAAGCTGAAAAGCAGTTAATTGTGCCTAAAGAGGCGGTTATTCGCACTGGTAGCCAAAACCGCATTGTAATTGCGCTTGGTGAGGGGCGTTTTAAATCGGTTGAAGTAACCTTAGGGCGAAGCGATGCGACTCATACTGAGATTTTATCGGGTGTTATGGCAGAAGATGAAGTGGTTACTTCTGCGCAGTTTTTAATTGATTCAGAGTCGAGTAAAAGCTCTGACTTTAAGCGTATGCAAGCACCTTCGCACAGCACAATGACAATGAGTGATAGTGCCCCAAGTATGGCTACTGTGAATGGAGTGATTAATAGCATAGACCCTAGCACGCGAGTTATGAATATTAGCCGTGAGGCGATTGAAAAGTGGGGGCGCGGACCTGCAACTATGGACTTTGTGTTAGCAAAAAATGTAACCATTGAGGCGTTTAAGCTAAATGATGAAGTTACATTTACCTTTAGTATTGAGCAAGGTGAGTTTGTGATCCATACAATGACTTCTGTGCATGCTATGCACAGTCAGCACGAGTAGGAGTGGTTATGATTACTACAATTATTCGCTGGTCTGTTGTTAATCGTTTTTTTGTACTGTTACTGACCGCTATATTGATTGGTGGCGGCTTGTATGCTGTAAAAAACACCCCAGTAGATGCCTTACCCGATTTATCTGATGTACAGGTTATTGTTAAAACATCTTACCCTGGGCAAGCGCCGCAAGTAGTGCAAGATCAGGTTACATTTCCTATAACCACGGCGATGTTATCGGTACCAGGGGCGCAAACAGTACGCGGTTTTTCGTTTTTTGGTGACTCCTATGTGTACGTTATTTTTGACGAAGACACCGATTTATACTGGGCACGAAGTCGTGTTCAAGAATATTTAAGTCAAGTATCTGCGCGTTTACCTAATACGGCAATTGCAGAGCTAGGCCCCGATGCCACAGGAGTTGGTTGGGTGTATTTATATGCACTCACTGATACCACAGGTAAGCACGATATTAGTCAGCTACGCAGTTTACAAGATTGGTTTTTAAAGTTTGAACTGCAAACTGTGCCCGGTGTATCCGAAGTAGCATCGGTAGGTGGCATGGTGAAACAATACCAAGTTAACGTACAGCCCGATAAGTTACGTGCCTATGGTATTCCGCTAAGCCTTATTCAAACTGCCATTAAGCAAGGCAACCAAGAAATGGGGGCATCAGTTGTTGAAATGGCAGAGGCCGAATACATGGTTACCAGCACTGGCTATGTAAAAAGTGTGGCTGATTTAGAAGCTATTCCTTTAGGTATAAACGCTAACGGTACTGCACTACAGTTACGTGATGTTGCTAATGTGCGTTTAGGTCCTCAAATGCGCCGTGGTGTTGCCGAGCTTAACGGCGAAGGCGAGGTGGCTGGTGGCGTAGTAGTTATGCGCTTTGGTGAAAACGCGCAAAAAACCATAGAGCTCGTCAAAGCTAAATTGGAGTCACTTAAAAAAGGCCTGCCTGAGGGGGTTGAAATTGTACCTGTGTACGATCGCTCTCATTTAATAAAAGACGCAGTTGATAACCTCACCTCTAAATTGATGGAAGAGCTGATTGTAGTGGCATTAGTGTGTGTGGTGTTTTTATTCCATGTACGCTCATCGCTGGTGGCTATTATTACCTTGCCCTTAGGCATACTCACCGCCTTTATTATTATGTATTGGCAAGGGATTAATGCCAATATCATGTCATTAGGCGGGATTGCTATAGCGATAGGTGCCATGACAGATGGTGCGATTGTGATGATTGAAAACATGCACAAACACATGGAGAAAAAACCGCTGACCGATGAAAATCGTTGGCAAGTGGTGATTGATTCTGCCAGTGAAGTAGGGCCTGCATTATTTTTTAGCTTATTAATCATTACAGTTAGCTTTATGCCGGTATTTATTTTAGAAGCTCAAGAAGGGCGAATGTTTGCGCCATTGGCTTACACAAAAACCTATGCAATGGCGGCTTCTGCCGGCTTAGCAATTACCTTAGTACCCGTACTGATGGGGTACTTTATTCGCGGTAAAGTGATATCTGAAAATAAAAATCCGGTAAACCGTTTACTGGTAAATAGTTATAAGCCACTGTTAAACACAGTCTTAAAATTCCCCAAAAGCACCTTGTTGGTGGCACTGATTATTACTTTAGTGGGCCTTTATCCGGTAAATAAAATAGGCAGTGAGTTTATTCCACCTCTTGATGAGGGGGATTTAATGTATATGCCAACCACTTACCCTGGGATTTCTATTGGTAAAGCGCGCGAGCTATTACAGCAATCCGATAAGCTGATTGCCACTGTGCCCGAGGTAAAAACCGTATTTGGTAAAATTGGACGAGCGGAAACGGCAACCGATCCGGCACCACTGACCATGATTGAAACCTTTATACAGTTTAAGCCTAAAGATCAGTGGCGCGAGGGCATGACCACCGAAAAGCTCAAACAAGAGCTGGATGCTTTAGTAAAGTTCCCAGGACTCACAAACGCTTGGGTAATGCCTATTAAAACGCGAATAGATATGCTGGCTACAGGGATTAAAACCCCAGTGGGTATAAAAGTCGCGGGGCCTAATTTGAATGAAATTCAAAAAATAGGTCAACAAATAGAGGCACTGCTTAAAGACTTTCCCGGTACGGCGTCGGTTTACTCAGAGCGAGTAGCGGGTGGGCGTTATATTAAGGTCGATATTAACCGCGAAAAAGCAGCGCGTTATAGTTTAAATATTGCAGATGTGCAGCAAGTGGTCGCAACCGCCATTGGGGGAATGAACGTGACTGAAACGGTTGAGGGTCAAGAGCGATACCCAGTTAATATTCGTTATCCGCAAGCATATCGTGATTCACCAGAGGAGTTAATGCTACTGCCTATTGTAACCCCTGCTGGGCAACGTATTGCACTTGCCGACGTGGCTGATGTATACATTAGCGATGGCCCTCCTGGCATAAAAAGTGAAAATGCCCGTTTAAATGGCTGGAGCTTTATTGATATTAAAGATACTGACATTGGCAGCTATGTAGAAAGTGCTCAGCAGTTACTAAACGAGCAGCTAATTTTACCCGCAGGGTATTCTATAACTTGGGCAGGGCAATACGAATATATGGAGCGCGCTAAGGCGAAACTGAGTTATGTGTTGCCGTTAACATTAGCCATTATTGTGGTACTGCTTTACCTGAATTTTAGAAGCTTCACTGAAGTATTTATTATTATGGCGACATTACCCCTGGCGATGATAGGTGGCATCTGGCTCATGTATTTAGAAGGCTTTAACTTCTCTGTTGCTGTGGGGGTCGGCTTTATTGCCCTTGCTGGGGTGGCCGTAGAAATAGGCGTTATTATGTTGGTGTATTTAAACCAAGCGTATAAAGCGCAGGTAGAGGCCGCCTCTCAATTAGGAAAAAGCATGAGTATTGAGCAGCTTAAGCACGCCATATTAGAAGGCGCCGGTTTGCGCGTTCGCCCTGTAATGATGACAGTAGCAACCATAGTGATTGGTCTGTTACCGGTGTTATATGGCACAGGCACGGGCAGTGAAGTAATGAGTCGAATAGCCGCCCCTATGGTTGGCGGTATGTTTAGCGCCATTGTTTTAACATTGCTGGTATTGCCTGCTGTGTATTTATTATGGCGAAAGCGAAACCTATAATTTTTACACTGGTTGTGTAACTTGTACTGTAAAAATCAGTGCAAGTTACCCAAACTTAGTCTAGCCACTGATTTTATTATATTTTTTATTGGCATGATTCACGCATCTATTTAATCATTAGGGTTAAATAGTAAGGAACGCACATGCAAGTTAAAACAATCCAAGAAGTGTTCGATTGGACCGTCCAGTTTCACACACAAATGGCCGCTAATTTTTTTAGTGTAAGGGATTTACTCGGGGAACATAACAAACAGCTAATTGATTATTGTGTAGAGTATGAAAAAAAGCTCGCTGAGGATTTAATTGGCTTTAAAGCCATCACGCAAATAAACACTTTAGATACGTATTGTTATGAATATTTTTCAGGGCACTCAGAAATCATTAACTTTACTGATTTAGATCGCAGTAACCAGTTAGATGAGCAAGTAATTCAAGAATATTTATCAAAGCAGCATCAAAAAGTATTGAACGCATATAGTTATTTGGCTGATAAAGCACAATCACCTGAGGCTCAAGAAAAACTAAGTGAGCTGTTGCAACTTGAAGAGCAAGGATTAAAGCAAATGATACAAAGTATTAACCGCCACGCCGACATGTAGCACTATGTGTTATTTGTCGCTGATTAATACCGCGATTGTATAATTGATATAAAAAGCAAATATAAAAAAGGCGCTGTAATTAGCGCCTTTTTGTATTGAAAATAATAGAGCACATTTAACTTTGTTCAACATCAACCATTAAGTCACTCGTAATTGACTCAAGAGCGTTAATTACTTCGTCTTTGTTAAGCCCATTAGGCAGGCTAACGGTGGCAACGGCACTAAAAATTGGCACCCCCCAGTTTGGCGCACTTTGCTGCCTAGAGTTTAAGTTCGTAATATTAGCGCCTTTATGACGAATAACATTTGCCAACTCTTGGACAATACCGGGACGATCGTTCCCGGTGATCACAAAATTAAGCTGCTCGAGTTCAACAGGCTCAATTTCGGTGTTGCCTTTTTCAATACGGACATCTAATTTAGGAAGTCCATTAAGCGCATCTTGAAATGCCTGTAAATGCTCTTCAGCCACCTCAACTTGTATAATGCCAGCAAAGTGGCCAAGCAAATGACTTAAATTACTGCTTAACCAATTACCGTGGTTTTCCAATATAACCGATGAAATACTTTCTACTAAACCGGGGCGATCTTCCCCTATAATGCTTATTACCAACTGCTTCATAATAGTTCTCTTTTTAAGCCCAAATGAAAAAATAAATGCATAGGCATTAAGTGATGCGATCTAATGTATGTGATTCTTAATGTATGTAAAAGCTAACCACAAAAGGATTGTTATATTAGATGCCCATTGAGTATTGTCTTGGATAAATAGTTTGTCCAATTAATAATTGATTTAGTTTATTAATAACACATAAATAAATACAATTATTTAATAAAACAATACGTTAATATTATTTCGTGGTTCCAGTAAAGAATTATTACGACTGTAACATTACTGTCACTTTGATGAAATATAATGCGCCCAACGTTAAGATATAAGGGTGTTTTGATGACTTCAAATCCGAATAAACCGACTTTTAATACGGATCGAAGCCGTCTATTTAAAGACCGGTTTGCTAAGTTTGGCATAACCGCAGGCGGTATAATGGTATTGATAGCACTGCTATTGATCTTTTTTTACCTTCTTTATGTAGTGCAGCCTATTTTTGAGTCAGCTAAAGTTGAAAAGCGCGCTAGCTTTAATGTTGCTAATGCTGAGCAAATAGTTGGGCTTGGTGTTGAAGAACAAACTGAGGTTGCTTACTTACTTGATAATCAAGGTCAAGTTAACTTCTATAGTGTTGATAAAGCAAACTTTGGTAAAAAACTAAAAACACTTAATGCCATTTTACCTGCGAAGGTAACCAGCTTTGCAAATAGTGCCCCTTTTCAAGGTCATTATGCGTATGGCTTAGAAAATGGCACAGTGATAATTGTAGCGCCTAAGTTTTTAGTCACCTTTCCTAATAATGAACGTAAGCTAACTCCGCGTTTAGGTTATCCACCGGGTGAGATGGCACTCGAAGTTGATGAGCAAGGTGCTGCTATTAAGCGTTTTGCCTTTAGTCATTATGAGGACAAAACAGCCGTTGTGGCACTTACCGCCGATAAACGTGTGGTATTTAGCAGCTTTGTAGCCGAAGAAAATATGTTTACCGGTGAAGTCGAATGGCAAGTTGAACGTACCGAATTGAACGTTGATGGTCGCGTAGATGAGTTATTAATGTCGCCGGATACCACCCGCACATTTGTTCGCTCTGCTAATCAAATTTACGTATTCGATACTCGCTACCCAAGTGAAGTAGAGCAAATCCAATTATTATCTGCTAACGAAGAAAACGCTAATATCGTGTCATCACAATTATTAGCTGGCGCAAACTCACTCATGCTGGCCAATGATAATGGTGAAATATCGCAGTGGTTTGAAGTAAACACTGACTCAGGTCGCGAGTTTCAAAAAATTCGTTCGTTTGAAACCACTAAGCAAAGTAAGTTAAATATTTTTACTGAGTTTTACCGTCGCACCTTTTTCACAACCGGTCAAAATGGTGAGCTAGGTGTTTATTACACAACCAGTGAAGCAAAGTTGTGGCAAGGTAAAGTCAGTGAAGGTGCAATTGAACAGTTTGCTATTGCTCCGCGTTCAAATGTCGCGCTGATTTTGGCTGATAACAAGCTAACGGTATTAGAAATTCATAACGAACACCCAGAAGTAACGTGGTCAGCGCTTTGGCAAGAAGTATGGTACGAGGGTTACCCTGAGCCGGGTTATATTTGGCAATCAACGTCTGCAAGTGATGATTTTGAATCTAAGTTCTCACTGGTACCAATTTCATTTGGTACTTTAAAGGCTGCTATGTATGCAATGTTATTTGCTGTGCCTATTGCTATTTCAGCCGCTATTTACACCGCTTACTTTATGTCGAGCGAATTACGTCGCGTAGTTAAGCCGACCGTTGAAATAATGGAAGCTCTGCCAACGGTAATACTCGGCTTTTTAGCTGGCTTGTGGTTAGCGCCTTTAATTGAAGAGCACCTGCCGGCTATTGTTGGCTTACTCGTATTACTACCATTAGGTATTTTAGCAACCGCTTTAGGTTGGACTAAATTACCTGCAGCTATTCGCCATAAAATTCCTGAAGGCTCACATTCAATTTTATTAATTCCTGTGGTGTTATTTATTGGTTGGTTGTCATTTGCGATGAGCGAAAGTATTGAACTGTGGATGTTTGATGGCAATGTGCGTCAATACCTAACAAATGAATTAGGCATGACCTTCGATCAGCGTAATTCATTAGTAGTGGGTATTGCGATGGGCTTTGCGGTTATTCCTACTATCTTCTCAATTGCGGAAGATGCGGTATTCAGCGTTCCTAAGCATTTATCGAATGGCTCGTTAGCATTAGGTGCAACGCAGTGGCAAACGCTAATTCGCGTGGTGTTACTAACGGCTAGCCCAGGTATTTTCTCTGCGGTCATGATGGGGTTAGGTCGCGCCGTAGGCGAAACCATGATTGTACTGATGGCAACCGGTAATACGCCGATTATGGATTGGAGTATTTTCCAAGGTATGCGTACCTTAGCCGCTAATATTGCCGTCGAAATGCCGGAGTCGGAAGTGGGGAGCTCGCATTATCGAATTCTATTCTTAGCCGCCTTTGTATTATTCATATTTACCTTTATTTTCAACACCGTTGCTGAATTTGTTCGTCAGCAGCTGCGTGAAAAATATAGCTCAATGTAAGTGGAGAAACACGACATGGTAAAGCAGTGGTTTAGGTCTGGTTCTCCTTGGATTTGGATGACCGGTGGTGCCGTCAGCATCAGTTTAATTTCAGTAATTGGTTTACTCGCCATGATTGCATGGAAGGGATTAAGCTTTTTTTGGCCATCTCAAGTTATGCAATATGAGCTTGAAGGCTCGATTACTAAACAAACCGTTATTGGTGAAATTTACGACCGTGAATTAGTACCTAAGTCGCGTTTAGCGGCAACCGGTATTGATGTTTCTAAATTTGAAAAAGACGAGGTTGAGCGTTTACTAATTAAAACCGGTAACCGTGAGTATGTAGATTTAGACTTTCGCTGGATACTTGAAACTGATATTACACAAAGCTCAGCACCAAAAGCACTCGCGGTATTTGAGCGTAGCAAAAACGGTAACTTTTACGGTTATGTAGAATCAGTAATTAAAGACGGTGAAACAATAACTACAGATAAAGTTGAAACATTACATGATCTTGTAGAGCGTGCGGTTGACTTGAATGACGAAGCACTGAATTTACAAAATGGTGATATTGGTCATATAAACTACGAGTTAGAGCGTTTACGTTTACAGGAAAAAGCCTATTTGCTTGATAACGAGCTAACTGATGAGCGCGTAGCTGAACTTGCTCAAGCCCGTGCTGATTTACGTGCGCAATATGGTGAGCTTGAAAAAGAGTTATTTGCACTGCGTAACCAAGCTAAGCGTGACCAAGTAACTGTGAAAGATATGCGTGGTGAGATTGTTACTATCCCGCTTTATCAAGTGTTGGATGTATGGTTTCCAAACGACATGGGCTTTTTTGCTAAACTAGGCCATTACTTTGTGCAGTTAGGCAAGTTTGTTTCAGATGACCCACGTGAAGCCAATACCGAAGGCGGTGTATTTCCTGCTATCTTTGGTACGGTATTCATGGTGATGTTAATGGCTGTGATTGTGACGCCATTTGGTGTGGTTGCCGCCATTTATTTGCATGAATATGCAGCTAAAAACGTAATTACTAAAATGATCCGTATTGCGGTTATTAACCTAGCGGGTGTTCCGTCAATTGTATATGGTGTATTCGGTCTAGGATTCTTTGTGTATATGGTAGGTGGCAGTGTTGACCAACTATTTTACCCAGAGTCATCGCCTACGCCTGTATTTGGTACACCCGGAGTGATGTGGTCGGCACTCACCTTGGCTATATTAACTCTGCCTGTGGTAATTGTGTCAACCGAGGAAGGTTTATCTCGTATTCCAAGCACAGTACGTGATGGTTCATTAGCACTGGGCGCGACTAAGGTAGAAACGTTATGGCGAATCATTATTCCTATGGCCAGTCCTGCTATTATGACGGGGTTAATTTTAGCGGTTGCTCGTGCTGCGGGTGAAGTTGCACCGCTTATGCTGGTGGGTGTAGTAAAAATGGCACCAACGTTGCCGCTTGATGGTAACTTCCCTTACATACACTTAGATAGAAAGTTCATGCACTTAGGTTTTCATATTTACGATGTTGGCTTTCAAAGCCCTAACGTTGAAGCGGCGCGTCCGCTGGTATATGCAACGGCCTTTTTGTTAGTGTCGGTTATTATTACCCTTAACATCACCGCCATTGGTATACGCAACCATTTACGTGAAAAATTCAGATCGCTTGAGCATTAATTTAGTATAGGTAACAAACATGATTACAGTCGCTCCAAAAGTAAACCAAGCAAAGCCAAGCTTGAAGTTAGATTTAAATAATTTAACAGACGAACAAAAAGCGCTAGAAATTAAAGATCTCGACCTTTACTACGGTGATAAACAAGCACTGAGTAAAGTAAATATGAACATTCTGAAAGGCCAAGTAACGGCATTTATCGGTCCGTCGGGTTGTGGTAAGTCAACTTTGCTGCGTTGTATTAACCGTATGAATGACTTGGTTGATATTTGTCGCATAGAAGGCGAAATAATGCTGCACGGGCAAAATATTTACGACAAAAGCGTAGATGTTGCTGCGCTTCGTCGTAATGTTGGCATGGTGTTTCAGCGTCCAAACCCGTTTCCTAAATCAATCTACGAGAATGTGGTTTACGGTCTTCGCCTGCAAGGGATCAAAGAAAAGCGTAAGCTTGATGAAGTGGTCGAACAATCATTGCGTGGTGCGGCTCTTTGGGATGAAGTAAAAGACAGACTTCACGATAGTGCATTTGGTTTATCGGGCGGTCAGCAGCAGCGTTTAGTTATTGCTCGCTCAATTGCGATAGAGCCAGAAGTATTATTGCTTGATGAACCAACATCAGCACTCGACCCAATTTCAACTTTAGTGATTGAAGAACTAATTAATGATTTAAAGAATAAATTTACTGTGGTTATTGTTACTCATAACATGCAGCAAGCAGCGCGGGTATCTGATCAAACCGCGTTTATGTATATGGGTGAGCTCATTGAGTATTCAGATACCAATACCTTATTTACCACACCAACGAAGAAAAAAACTGAAGATTATATTACCGGACGCTACGGCTAGTCGGGTTAAAACGCTAAAACAATGAATTATTAAAGAAGGTCATTATGGAACACAACATTAATAAACATATTTCTGGTCGTTTTAACCAAGAGTTAGAAGATGTGCGAAACCATGTACTAAGTATGGGTGGGTTGGTTGAGCAACAACTTAATAGCGCACTTGATGCAGTTAGCAAAAACGATGCGGTATTGGCACAAAAAGTACGTGAAAACGACTACAAAGTTAATGCAATGGAAGTCAGTATTGATGAAGATTGCACACGTATTATTGCTAAGCGCCAACCGGCAGCCAGTGATTTACGTTTAGTAATTGCAATAGCAAAAACCATTGCTGATTTAGAAAGAATTGGTGATGAAGCTAAGCGAATTGCTAAAGTTGCACTAGACTCATTTACTAAGGATCAACAAGATTTATTAGTAAATATTGAAAATATGGGTCGCCAAGTATCTAAAATGCTGCATGACGTTTTAGATGCATTTGCACGTATGGATGTGCAACGTGCGTTTGAAGTGCATAAAGAGGATGCTAAAGTAGATAGAGAGTATGAAGCTATCACCCGTCAAATAATGACGTACATGATGGAAGATCCGCGCTCAATTCCAAAAATTATGGATTTAGTATGGTCTGTTCGCTCATTAGAGCGTATTGGTGATCGTTGTCAAAACATCGCTGAATACGTCATTTATTTTGTAAACGGTAAAGATATTCGTCATACATCTCAAGACGATATTGAAAAATCACTGTAGTGATACGAATAACTAGAAAATAATTGAATGAGAAAAAGCGTTCACAATCTAGCTTAATGCTGTAAAATTCACGCTGAACAGCATATTGAATTGATTAAAGGGTCAGTTATGCCAACAAATTTTTTAGGTGTTTTTGCAAAATCACCTATAAAACCAATAGAAGAACACATCAGAAAAGCGCATCAAGCAAGCGAAAGTTTGGTACCTTTTTTTAATCATGTTTTTAAAGAAGAATGGCAACAAGCTGAAGAGCTACGTTTAACTATTCGTAATTTAGAGCGTGAAGCCGATGAAATGAAAAGAACTATACGCTTACAACTACCTGGCGGATTATTCATGCCGGTAGAGCGTACAGACCTTCTCGAATTAGTAACCCAACAAGACAAAATTGCTAATAAGGCAAAAGACATTGCTGGGCGTGTAATTGGTCGTGAGATGATCATACCACAAGAGATTCAAGAAGACTTTTTGGCGTATGTAACTCGTTGTGTTGATGCAACAAAACAAGCATCTAAAGCGATTAATGAATTAGAAGAATTGTTAGAAACGGGCTTTAAAGGCAGAGAAGTTACTCTGGTTGAAAAAATGCTCGTAGAATTGGATGCCATAGAACAAGACACGGATGAAATGCAAATTAGAATACGCCGCCAACTACGTAAAGTAGAAAGTGAGCTAAATCCAGTAGATGTAATGTTTTTATACAAAATCATTGAATGGGTTGGCGAACTTGCAGATATTGCAGAGCGCGTAGGGTCACGTCTTGAGCTGATGTTAGCTCGTTAATTTAAAATCAGTTCAAACACGAAAGATTAAGGTTACACAATGGATATCATTGCATCTTACGGCACGGTATTAATTTTAATTGCCGCAGCAGTCGGCTTTTTTATGGCTTATGGTATTGGCGCAAATGACGTTGCCAACGCGATGGGTACATCAGTAGGTTCAAAAGCACTTACCATTAAACAAGCGATTTTTATCGCGATGATTTTTGAGTTTGCAGGTGCTTATTTAGCCGGTGGTGAAGTAACATCAACAATTCGTAAAGGGATTATTGATGCGGCCCCATTTGCCGACATTCCTGAATTGATGATTTTAGGTATGATCGCCTCATTATTTGCCGCGGGCAGTTGGTTATTAATTGCCTCGTTTTTAGGCTGGCCGGTATCGACGACTCATTCAATCATTGGCGCTATTATTGGCTTTGCTCTGGTTGCAGTAGGCACAGAGGCTATTCAATGGGGTAAGGTTGCCGGTATCGTAGGTAGCTGGATTGTAACGCCGGCGATATCAGGTTTTATAGCGTACTTAATATTTATGAGTGCGCAAAAGCTGATATTTGATACAGACGCTCCACTTAAAAATGCAAAGCGTTTTGTACCAATATACATGGGTTTAGCTGGCTTTATTATGGCACTTGTGACCATTAAAAAAGGCTTAAAGCACATAGGTATTAATTTAGGTACCTTTGAAGGTTTTGCTATTTCTATAGGTATAGCGGTACTAGTTGCTGTTATTGGTAAAATTGCGATTTCTCGTTTAAATATCGATCCTAAAGCGGATAGAGAAATGCAGTTTAACAATGTAGAAAAAGTGTTTGCAGTACTTATGGTGCTAACAGCCTGTTGTATGGCATTTGCTCATGGTTCTAATGATGTTGCTAACGCAATTGGACCACTAGCTGCTGTTGTAAACATTGTTGAAAATAATGGTGAAATCGCGAAGAAAGCGGCTATTGCTTGGTGGATATTACCACTGGGTGGTTTAGGTATTGTTGCCGGTCTTGCTATTTTAGGCAAAAAAGTAATTAAAACCATTGGTGAAGGAATTACACATTTAACACCAAGCCGTGGTTTTGCTGCTGAATTAGCCGCTGCATCTACCGTTGTTATTGCATCGGGCACAGGCTTACCTATCTCAACCACACAAACCCTAGTGGGTGCCGTGTTGGGTGTAGGTATGGCACGTGGTATTGCCGCACTTAATATGGGTGTAATAAGAAATATTGTAGTTTCTTGGGTAATTACATTGCCAGTTGGTGCTGCCCTTGCTATTGTTATTTTCTACGTACTAAGAACCGCTTTTGGGGTTTAATAAAAAGTACTTAAAAGACTTTTAGCTTGAAAAGATCTCAACGCCCCTTGGTGTTGGGGTCTTTTTATTTGTGGAAAGAAAAATGACCAATCTCCCTAGTATAAAGCAGCTACAGTATTTATTAGCTGTGCATCAGCATCAACATTTTGGCCGCGCAGCAAGTGCCTGCTTTATTGGCCAGTCAACGCTGAGTACCGCAATTCAAAATTTAGAAGAGACCTTAGGGTGTCAGCTTATAGAACGAGAAAATCGCAGCCTTATGTTTACCACCATTGGTGAAGAGGTTGTTGAGCGTTCAAGAAAAATCATTAACGACACTATTAGCTTAAAAGAGCTTACCAAAAGCTTTTTAACGCCGCTTAGCGGCACATTAACGGTAGGTGTTATTCCTACGATTGCGAGCTTTATTGCAGCGCCTCTTTATCACTTTTGTCAGCAAACGTTTGCTGACTTAGAGTTAGTTTTAGTGGAGGATACCAGCGACAAGCTACTTGATAAGTTAGAGCATGGGCAAATTGACTTGGCACTATTAGCGCTGCCCTACGAAACCGATAAATTTCATACTCAAGTACTTGCACAAGATCATTTTAGCTTAGTGCACCATAAAGACTACACACCAGCTAAAGGCATTGAAGACTTTAATTTACTACCAGAAGCGAGTGTATTTTTACTTGAGCGAGAGCACTGTATGACTGGGCATGCGCTCAGTGCGTGCCATTTAAACCGCTCTAGCTGTATAAATCCCTTTGAGGCAGCTAGCTTACATACTTTATTGAGTATGGTTGAATACAAACTTGGCGTGACTTTTTTACCGCAAATGGCGATTAACGCGGGTATTTTAGAAAACAAAAACATGCTTGCTACGCCATCACAAGGTAATGCCTATCGTGATATTGGTGTACTGTGGCGCAAAACAACGGGGCGGATTCGTGACTTTAAATTGTTTAGCCAACAGTTAGAGGTCTTTTTGAAAAAGCAGTGCAGTGTTGATTTTAAGTAACGTAAAAAAAGCGTATTAGAGATAATACGCTCAATAACACAGGGAATTAAAGTGGCTGCTTGTGCTGGTAGCTCTCTAGCGGCGGTAAAAACAATAAGTAAACCCACACAACAACATTGAAGTAAGGCACCAGTCCAAGCACTGTAAAGGTTTTTACAGGGTAGCCTTTAATCTGGGCATACTTGTAACATTGAAGCGCAATAGCAAAGTGTATAAACAATAATAACGTGATTAGTTGCATCATAAACATCCTCCTTATGACTAAATGTCCATCTTTAAGAGTATAGACATCTAGATGATAAGAAATAAAGATGTCATGTAAAATCAAGGTGATCACTTAATTTTCATGACATTTTGCTGCCGATAAGCAAAGTATAGGTTAGATGAGCAATTTGGGTAGTAATAAATTGCTTAAATTTGTTTATTAATGTTTATAGTGATGTGAGGGTATCTTGATAAAAAATAGGGTTGTTCTTTATTTTTTCTAATTCAATCAGTACCTTGTCGATAGGGACAGGGCGAGCAATAAAATAGCCTTGCCCGTAGTCTACGCCTATTTCTTTGAGTGCAAAAAATACTTCAGCGGTTTCCACATATTCAGCCACAGAGCGCTTATCTAGTGACCTACTGATGTCGTTTATAGCTTTTACTAGCGCTAAATCAATGGAGTCGTTAAGCATATCGCGGACAAATGAGCCGTCAATTTTCACATGTTGGGCTGGTAATTGTTTAAGATAATTAAAGGTACTAAATCCGGTACCAAAGTCATCAATCGAAAAGTGGCAGCCTAAATTATTTAACCGTTCAATCATTTTACGAGTGGCAGCCAAATTATTAATGCTAGCCGATTCGGTTATTTCAAAAATAATTTTTGATGGAGACACTTGGTATTTTTCGAGGCTCGACTCTATTAACGGCAGTAAACGCTCATCTAAAAATGACTGTGCCGATAAATTTATTGCAACCTGAAGAAGCTCTGGGTGCGCAGCAACACTTGCAATACTGTTACGAATAACACATTGATCCATTAAAAAGGTGTCGTTAAGCATTTCCAATGAGGGAATAAATTGATTTGGGTAAATAAGTTCGTCGTCGAGCTTTAATCTCAGTAGTACTTCAAAGTAAGCAACCTGATTAGTTTTAAAATCCCAAATGGGTTGATAATGAAGTTCTATACTGTCTTGTTGTAGAGCTTGGCGTACGCCATGGCCCCATTCTAAGCCCGTTTGCAGCGCATTGTTTTCACCATCTTGTTTTGAATAACAATGTACTAAGTTACGGCCTAAATTTTTAGCAATATATAACGCAATATCTGATTGCTTTAAACATTCATTTGGGTCGCAGTTATCAGCAGTAATTTGTGTTAAGCCAATAGAGCAGCTAATTGAATACACTTGATCTTCTGACTTAAATTGGTTGCCCTCAATGGCACTACAAATCCTCTGTGCAATTAAATGTGCGTCTAATAAATTGGTGTTTTTAAGGATCACCGCAAACTCATCGCCACCCACACGGCAGATCAGGTGCTCATTACTAATATTGGCAATAAACAGTTGTGCCACTTCTTTTAAAACAATATCGCCTTGTTGATGGCCTTTACTGTCGTTGATTATTTTAAAGTGATCAAGATCGATATAAATCAGCGCATGCTCAATATTTGCATAGGTATTTTCGTTTTGACAAATATAGTTAAGTTGTTGGTCAAAATAATAACGATTGTGTAGCCCTGTTAAGGTGTCATGCAGGGCTAAATGGCGTAATTGCAACTCTGCTTGTTTGCGCTCATGAATGTTATCGAGTGTGGCAGTGATAGTGGCGTTGTTGCTGCTATTTTTTATTAACTGAAGCCGACATTCGACCCATACTGAGTTACCGTTTTTTTGGCTCAGTTTAACTTCTATTTTTTGTTTGTTCGCGCCACCTTGTAAAATATCATCAATGGTTGATTGTAATGACTGTTTATATTCTGTGGTGCAAAACGCAGTGAGTGGTTGTTGTAAGGTCGACTTAACTCCAAAACCACTTAGAGATTCCCACGCCGGGTTTATAAAGCGAATATTTCCTTGCTGATCTAGTTCAAGTACAACCGTGTTTAAGTGCAATAAAATACGCTGATGCGCTGAAAATAGGTCGCGATATTTTACTTCACTAACACTTAACTGCTGCACTTTGTTAGCAAACTCAGCATAGCTCACCATGAAGTCTTCACGACGCGCTGCATGATCACAGACTTTATTCAAAAATGAAGGATCGTAAGGGGCGCGAATAAAGTCGGTAACACCAGAAAGTAATAACTGCTCAGCGTAATCAGCATCGTTTTTATCAATAATAGTAACAATGGCTTGCTGAGGGTTATGCTGCAAAATCTTTTCTACTAATTGATTTGAGCTCTCAGCTTGTGCTGCAGTGGCATCAAGTAGCACAATAGCAAACGACTGTTGATTATAGGCACTGAGCGCGGCTTTTTCGTTAGTAACATGAGTAATTGCAAAGTTAAGCTTTAATTGTTCACTCATCTCGTTTGCCCTGCTGCTAAAGGGTTCTAATAACAACAGGTTTAAGCGACTGCTTTTTTCTAAATGACTCGACAACACATTTGCGAGTATTTGCGGCAATATATCTTGGCGTTCAAAAGGCAGTACTGCATCTATGCCATAGCTACGTGCGGTAGTTTCGGCGATACGCTCACAATAAATGGGCGGAATAAGTAAAATAGGCGTATTTTTCGGCGTGTTAAGTAAACCAGAGCGGATCATACGTGAAAACCGCCAGCCATCAATTTTACCTACATCTAAGCCGGTTATGATTATATTTACGCTTTGGTTCTTTAAGATTTTTAACGCATCTTGGCTGTCTGAGGCTTCAATAAACTCAAACACACCAAGCCTCTCCAGCGTGGCACGTATAGTCTGGCGCTCATCATTACTTGTATTTAATATTAGCAATTTAAGCTGTTTTGCCACTTAGGTACCACTCCGAGAAATGCAGATTATAAAACAGTAAGAGTAATGATATTTAGCCATAAGAACAAGCGTATTTAACCGCTATTTTAAATGTAGTTCATTGATAGCTAATTAGGGAGAATACAAGGGTTATCTTGAGCTTTATTACTAATAGTTAAATACCCAAACCACCTCAAAATGCAGAATTCAGCGCTTCACAGGGGCTTAATATCAAGGCGATACTTTGCAGTCATGGTAGTCCCTTTCAAGAAGTAGCAACGATGAGAGTATGCCCCTGTGAAACGCCCACGGGTTGGCTTAAAAGCGATTTATACTGCGTTATTGATATTAATAATAGAACCACTATTATTTGCAATCAATGCCTTGCCTAAATCGCTTTTAATTCCGACGACACTCGCATTTTGAGGTGGTTTAAATATACCCAAACCACCTCATAATGCAGAATTCAGCGCTTCACAGGGGCTTAATATCAAGGCGATACTTTGCCGTAATGGTTATCCCTTTCAAGAAGTAGCAACGATGAGAGTATGCCCCTGTGAAACGCCCACGGGTTGGTTTAAAAGCGATTTATACTGCGTTATTGATATTAATAATAGAACCACTATTATTTGCAATCAATGCCTTGCCTAAATC
>NZ_JALNTH010000017.1:0-66902 GCF_023161935.1 Pseudoalteromonas sp. 2CM28B | reverse complement strand
GCTTTTAATTCCAACTGAAACTCGCATTTTGAGGTGGTTTGGGTATACACTTGGCGCGATTTTAAATGATGTGGAATTCTAACAATGCGCGTAGCTGATTTTAGCTTTGACTTACCTGATGAATTAATTGCTCGTTTTCCTAAAGCAGACAGAACCAGTAGCCGTTTATTGAGCTTAGATGGGCCGAGCGGTGCTGTTGAGCATAAAATATTTAGTGACATTCTTGAACTGGTTAACGAAAACGACTTATTGGTTTTTAACAACACCAAAGTAATACCTGCGCGTATGTTTGGTCAAAAAGAATCAGGCGGTAAAGTTGAGGTGCTGGTAGAGCGTGTATTAGATGAACACCGCGTTCTTGCGCATATTCGTGCGAGTAAATCCCCAAAGCCAGGTAATGTACTCATTTTAGAGGGCAAAGCAAAAGCTATTATGGTGGCACGCCATGATACCTTATTTGAGCTTGAGTTTGACCGCAGTGAAAATGTGCTCGATATTTTAAATGATGTGGGCCACATGCCGCTTCCTCCTTATATTGACCGCCCAGATAACGAAGCGGACCGAGAGCGATACCAAACAGTATATGGCGAAAAGCCAGGCGCTGTTGCTGCACCTACGGCAGGTCTTCATTTTGACGATAAACTTATGACTGCGCTTAAAGACAAAGGCGTACAAATGGCGTTTGTTACCTTGCATGTTGGCGCAGGTACATTCCAGCCAGTTAGGGTAGAAAGTGTTGATGAGCACATCATGCACTCAGAATATATTGAAGTGCCACAAGATGTGGTTGATGCGGTTGCCAGTACTAAAGCCAAAGGCGGGCGTGTGATTGCAGTAGGTACAACTTCAGTACGATCACTAGAGTCAGCCGCAAAAATACATGGCGGCAAGCTAGATACTTACTTTGGCGATACCGATATCTTTATTTTTCCGGGTTATCAATTTAACGTTGTTGATGCCATGGTAACTAACTTCCATTTACCCGAATCAACTCTGATCATGTTAGTTAGTGCCTTTGCAGGGCAAGACAACATTATGGGCGCTTACAATACGGCGATTGAACAACAGTATCGCTTTTTTAGCTATGGCGATGCGATGTTTTTGACCCGTAAATAATTCTCAGCTTTATCGGTTTTTATTTTACTCCTAAGCATAGTGAATTTCTCACTGCTAATAGTAATAGGGTGGTAAAAAGGGTAGAATCGAGCGGTTAAATTATAGCTTGTTGGACTGTTTTTCCGACACAGAGGATATTATGAAATTTGAATTAGACTGCACTGATGGCAAAGCGCGCCGCGGCCGCTTGATTTTTGATCGAGGTGTAATAGAAACACCAGCGTTTATGCCTGTAGGTACTTACGGCACGGTTAAGGGTATGACACCTGATGAAGTAAAAGCAACCGGTGCACAAATTTGTTTGGGCAATACATTTCACTTAATGTTGCGCCCTGGTACTGAAATCATTAAACAGCATGGTGATTTACACGACTTTATGAATTGGGACTTCCCAATTTTAACTGACTCAGGCGGTTTCCAAGTATTTAGCCTTGGTGCAATGCGTAAAATCACTGAAGAAGGCGTGATGTTCCAATCGCCTGTAAATGGTGACCAAATTATGATGTCGCCAGAAAAGTCAATGGAAGTGCAGCGTGATCTTGGCTCAGATATCGTGATGATATTTGACGAATGTACGCCATATCCTGCCACCGAAAAAGAAGCCAAAGACTCTATGGAGCTTTCTCTTCGTTGGGCTAAGCGTTCAAAAGAAGGGCATGGCGACAACCCATCAGCATTGTTTGGTATTATTCAAGGCGGTATGTATCCTGAGCTTCGTGCACAGTCACAAGCGGGCCTTGAAGAAATTGGTTTTGATGGTTATGCACTCGGTGGTTTATCGGTGGGTGAGCCTAAACATGAAATGATTAATATTCTTGATCATTGTGCTTATAAAATGCCAGAAAACAAACCGCGTTACCTAATGGGTGTTGGCAAGCCAGAAGACCTAGTTGAATCGGTTCGCCGTGGTATAGATATGTTTGACTGTGTAATGCCAACGCGCAATGCACGTAACGGTCACTTATTTATTACTACTGGCATCATAAAAATCCGTAACGCAGTGCATAAAACAGATACTGGCCCACTTGATCCAGAGTGTGATTGCCATACCTGTAAGAATTATTCGCGTGCTTATTTGCATCATTTAGACAAATGTAACGAAATTCTTGGCGCACGACTAAACACTATCCATAACTTACGATACTATCAACGTGTTATGGAAGGTTTGCGTAATGCTATCAGTGAAGGTCAACTAGAGGCATTTGTACACGATTTTTACGCTCGCCGAGGGCAAGAAGTGCCAGAGCTAGCTGATACAACAAATTAAAATTTAAAAATTAAAGAGGAAGTATTATGAGTTTATTTATTTCAAACGCACATGCCAGCGCTGGCGCACCTGCAGCAGGCGGCGGTATGGAAATGCTAATTATGTTAGCGATTTTTGGTTTGGTTTTTTACTTTTTAATTTACCGCCCGCAAGCAAAGCGCGTAAAAGAGCATAAAAGCTTAATGAGCGCGATGGCAAAAGGCGATGAAGTGCTAACCCAAGGTGGTTTAGTAGGTAAAATCGTAAAAATTGCTGAAGATAAAGACTTCATCGTGATCTCATTAAATGAGCAAGCAGAAGTAACAGTACAAAAATCAGCAGTATCTGCTGTATTGCCTAAAGGCACAATGAAGTCGCTATAAAAATAATAAGGACGACCCCGTGTTAAACAAGTTTCCAATTTGGAAGTATTTACTTGTTTTAGCTGTGTTAGCCATTGGCCTTTTATATGCTTCACCAAACCTGTATGGCCGCGATCCGGCCATACAGGTTTCTGGCGCTAAAGGCACCGATGTTGACCTCAGTGTTGTAGACAAAGTAAACGCAATCCTCAAAAAAGATAACGTAAGCGCTAAATCGACAAAGCTTGAAGATGGGCAAATTCTTGTTCGTTTTAAAAATGTTGAAGATCAACTAAAAGCGCAAGACTTATTGCGTAACTCGCTTAGTAGTGATTATATCTCAGCGATTAATATGGCTCCTGCACAACCGGCTTGGTTAAAGTCGCTTGGCGGTAACCCTATGAAGTTGGGCCTAGATTTAAGTGGTGGTGTGCATTTCACCATGGAAATCGACATGGTCACTGCGGTTGATAATCAGCTTGAGCAAATGGAGCAAGATTTTCGTAGCGACCTGCGCGAAGAAAAGCTACGTTATCGTAGTGTGCGCCGTGTAGCTGGCTCTGAGCGTATGCGTGTAGAAATGCGTAACGAAGAAGATAAAGACGCTGCAGAGCGCTTTTTAGAAAGCCGTTACCCATTAAACGTTTACATTGATGATAGTAGTAACGATAACGCATTCTTTGTCACTATGAGTGAGCTAAAGCTAAAAGAAATTCGTGACTATGCTATCAAGCAAAACGAAACGATTATTCGTAACCGAATCAACCAAATTGGGGTTGCAGAGCCAAACGTACAGCGCCAAGGTGCTGAACGCATTATTGTGCAATTACCAGGGATTCAAGATACCGCTCGCGCTAAAGAAATTTTAGGTGCAACGGCCACACTTGAGTTTCGTGAAGTTGACGAAAATGCTGATATAAGCGCCGCTGCTCAAGGTCGTATCCCTCCGGGCACTGAAATGATCATGAGCCGTGATGGTTATCCTGTGGTACTAAAAAAACGCATCATTCTTGAAGGCAGCCATATTACTGGCGCGCAGTCAGGTGCAGATGAGTACCAGCGTCCACAAGTAAGCATTAAACTCGATAGTAAAGGTGGGGCAAAAATGAATGCCTTCACCAAACGCGCTATTGGTAAACGTATGGCTACCGTGTTTATTGAGTACAAGCCATCGGGTAAAAAAGATAGCGAAGGTAAAGCACTTCCACCAATTAAAGTGGAAGAAGTGATTAACGTAGCAACCATTCAAGCGCGTCTTGACCGTTCATTCCGTATTACCGGTATTGATAACCCCGCTGAAGCACATAACTTAAGTTTACTACTTCGCGCGGGTGCACTGGTTGCGCCTATTCAAATAGTAGAAGAACGAACGGTTGGACCAAGCCTAGGTCAAGAAAACATTGAAGCGGGTATGACCGCTGTAGCCTTAGGTTTTGCATTTGTACTGGCCTTTATGCTTATTTACTACAAAGGTTTTGGTCTTGTTGCGAATATCGCACTGGCTGCCAACTTAGTGCTTATTATTGGTGTAATGTCGTTAATTCCAGGTGCAACGCTTACCCTGCCCGGTATCGCAGGTATTGTACTAACCGTTGGTATGGCTGTTGATGCGAACGTACTTATATTTGAGCGTATTCGTGAAGAGCTCGCTGATGGCCGCAGCCCTCAACAAGCGGTTCATTTTGGTTACGATAGCGCCTTTAGTACTATTTTTGATGCCAATATCACCACATTAATTGCGGCGATTATCTTGTTTGCTGTTGGTACCGGTCCTGTTGCAGGCTTTGCGGTAACCCTAGCAATTGGTATTTTAACCTCTATGTTTACAGCAATTGTAGGTACCCGTGCGGTGATCAACCTATTTATTGGTGGTAAACGTGTTGATAAACTTTCAATTTAAGGAGCAGACATGCAAATTTTAAGATTGGGCGGAAAAACCCTTCGTTTCATGTCTCTTCGAAAAGTGGCAATGGGCTTTTCTACGTTATTAATCATAGCGTCGCTGGCGTCACTTTTTGTTAAAGGCTTAAATTTCGGTTTAGATTTTACCGGCGGTACAGCAGTTGAGGTAGGTTTTTCACAACCTGCCGATCTGAAAAAAGTACGTAATGTACTGGCCGAAAACGACTTTGCTGATGCATCGGTACAGCTTTTTGGCTCAAGCCAAGAAATACTGGTCCGTTTAGCCCCTCGCGGTGATGATGTAAAAGCAGAAGTGATTGGTAACCAAGTAATTGCTGCCCTTAAACAAGCTGATGATAGCGTAGTAATGCGCCGTATTGAGTTTGTAGGCCCAAGTGTAGGTGAAGACTTAAAAGAGCAGGGTGGCCTTGCCATGTTAACTGCGCTTATATGTATCTTAATTTACGTGGCATTTCGCTTTGAATGGCGCTTTGCTGTGGGTGCAGTGGGGGCACTATTACACGATGTAATCATTACGATTGGTTTATTCTCGGTGCTTGGTTTAGAGTTTGACCTAACTATTTTGGCTGCAATACTTGCCGTGATAGGTTACTCACTAAACGATACCATTGTTGTATCAGACCGTATCCGTGAAAACTTCCGTAAAGTACGTATTGACGACACCATTGAAATTATTGACCTGTCACTTACGCAAACACTTAATCGTACTTTAGTTACATCAATTACCACTATTTTAGTATTGATTGCACTCTTTGTATGGGGCGGCCAAACTATTCATGGCTTTGCTACCGCATTATTATTTGGTGTATTTATTGGTACTTATTCTTCAGTTTACGTTGCCAGCTCGGTGGCTATTGCCATGGGCGTAAGTAAAGAAGATTTAATACCAGAGGTGATTGAAAAAGAAGGTGCCGATTTAGACTCAATGCCTTAATTGAGATTAAATTATCCTTTTTAAAAAGCCGCTCCTTGTGAGTAATGCAGATCAGTTAAGAATATTTTTATGATCACTTGACTGATCTTTCCATGGCTTCAAAATCCGATATTAGAAATAATATCGGATTTTTTTATGTCTCTCATTCAGCACTTCGATAACATGTCTTCATTTTTAAATGATGTACATACACTAGATAAACTTAAACAGGGTCTTGACCCTGATATTCTTGAACAAGCATTTAAACATGCAGGTGTTGCTACTGTGCGTAAAAGGCGATTACCGCTAGAAGCTATTATGTGGTCTGTAATTGGAATGAGTTTATTCCGAAACGAAACCGTTTGGGATATCGCTAATAGACTCGACATCTCTTTAATAGCCTATTAGCCACGCCCAACATGCTAACCCTCTAACCATGTTACCGGGTAATGTGGCAATTAATGAAATAATAGAGCAGCGTCTGCAACATAAACAGCCATTTTCACTAGCCTATATCGATTTAAATCATTTTAAACAATTTAACGATTTGTATGGTTACGCCAGTGGGGACAGCGTGATAAAACTTCTGGCCGATGTGACTGTAAAAGCGTGTGCGCACAGCGCTAACTTTGTCGGGTATATTGGTGGCGATGACTTTATGGTGGTGTTTGAAAAAAAAGATGCGGTGGAGGTTTGTAATACCATTATTACGCAATTTAAACTGCAGTCATGCGTATTTTTTACGCCAGAGCATATTGCTGAAAAAGGGTATTGGACAACTAATCGAGAGAGCGAAAAGCAGTTTGTACTTTTACTTACACTATCGATAGGTTTAGTTGAGCCGGATCTGCAGCAGTGTAAAAATAGCCATCAAGTAGCGGCATTAGCCACAGATGCTAAAAAAGCAAAACGTTATCGTCACAGCTACTTATTTATTTGTAATCGAAAAAGGCCAGCACCCGTTGTTGTGCGTTTATCCAATAGTAAAAAAGTGGCTAACAAAAAGCAAAAAAGGAGCCTAGGCTCCTTTTTTTAAGTGCGGTATTACGATTAACGTAATAACGACTCAGATAATACTGGGCGCATTTCACGAACAATCGCTTGTGTTAGCTTAGGTGCACCACAAATAACGTTACCGCTCACGTTGTAGTTATTACCGCCAGCAAAATCAACAACCATGCCGCCAGCTTCTTTAACTAATAGCTCGCCTGCTGCTGTATCCCACGGTTTTAAACCAATTTCAAAGAAACCATCAACACGACCCGCTGCAACATACGCCATATCAAGTGCTGCAGAACCTGCTCGACGAATATCAGCGGTATGTACGAATAATGCTTTAAACGCTTCAGAATAGGCATCTAAGTGGTGTTTTTGTTTGAAAGGGAAACCAGTTGCAAGAATAGAACCTGCAAGTTCAACCGTTTTAGATACACGTAAACGTTTGCTATTTAACTGTGCGCCTTGACCACGAGAAGCGGTGAAAAGTTCGCCTCGAATTGGATCGTAAATTACGGCTTGGTCTAAACGACCTTTAACTTTAAGTGCAATAGATACTGCGAAATGAGGGATACCCTTGATGAAGTTAGTTGTGCCATCAAGTGGGTCAACAATCCATTGGTAATCAGCATCCTTACCTTTGTGTTCGCCTAACTCTTCACCAACGATGCAGTGATCAGGGTAAGAACGTAAAATAGTGTCACGAATTACGGCTTCGGCTTCTTTATCAATGTTCGTAACTAAATCATTAGTGCCTTTTTGTTGCACTTCAACTTTTGATAAGTCTTCACTTGCACGAAGAATAAGCTTGCCTGCGTTACGCGCAGCGCGAACCGCAATGTTTAACATTGGATGCATGGTATTACCTTTGGGTTGTAAAAGAACGTTTATATATTTAAGCCGGCGTATTTTAGCGGTTTTTGCCATAAAGTAAACCATAAAGCCTAAATACTTGTGAGTGTTTTTTGTACAGGCATGATCTTTCAATATATTTATTGGAATGAAAACAGGCAATAAATTTGTAAATTAGCGCTTTACCTAAAGTTAACTTGAGGTTTTATGATGTTCTATATTCAATTAATAGGAAGAAAGTTATGAAATTAGAACACGTAAATTTAGTTGTTAGTGACATAAACGCCATGCTTAAATTTTACCAAACAGCGTTTCCCTATTGGTCAATTAGAAGTGGGGGGGGAAGGGGGAACTGCGACCTATCAGGACATCAAGTTGGTTTGGCACACTTTGCCTATGTAACCAATAACTTAAATGCAGTAATAGCGCGCCTAAAACATGCGGGCTTTGCAATAAGTAAAGAAGGTGCTGTAAATCCATTTAGAAAAAAATTTTATTATATTGACCCTGCAGGGTTTGAGGTTGAGTTTGTAGAGTACATGAGTGATGTACCTAGTGAACGAAATAACGACTTATAATATGAATGAAGCCAACTATTATGGCTTCATTCAATGTTTAGCATATTTAATAATGTTTACCATTCATGCCAAGTTGAGTTTTTAGATCATTTGCAAAGTTAATAAATTTTTCTTTAATAGTGCGTTTAACTTTAACTTCCACAGAGCCTAAAACAGTTTTTCCTTCAATGTGAATCGTTGGCCCTTGGCGCTTATTTAGTGACACTGTTTTATTTTCAAAACTGCCTAAAATACAAAACATTTTAGAAACTACATTAACGTGCTCTGGTACATATATTTCTTCGCTGCCAAAATAACAATTAACGTGAATAGTGACATGTTGGTGGGTAAAAATAGCATCCGTAAAATCAAGATTGACTGACCCCATGTAGTTTTCTATGTAAATGTTTTGAGGAACTACCCATTGGCCGCTTCGTTCACTCGAACCAAGAATGCTTCTTAATGTAAGTGGCTCTTCATCAGTCTCATGCTGCGCGCTATAATTAGGTGCAAATTGAGAGTGCTTTTGCGCCTTATATTGCTGGTCAGTATTTAAGGTTAAATCTTCAACGAGATCCATAAGTGCTTTATTGTCACTCGCTGCCATGGCGTCGTCTAAGCGCCTTTCAAATGCTTCTACAGAAATAACACCATGGCTGTAGTTATAAATGAGCTGATCAATCACTTGCTCACGAACTTGCTCAATAGGGCGGTCTTCAATTTTAACAGACATTTAAATTATCCTTTTATGGTTGCTGGTTATTTCAAAGCAAGCCTTATACCAAATACTAAATTGTTTAAATTCAGTGGTTTATGATTTTTGGTTTTTGATTCTTTATTATATTAACGACAGATTAACCAAATATACAATTATTTAGTAAGTTTCGCTATTCGAGAAACTTTTACGCAATAGTCTGTAAATGTTTACTTAGTAGGTTTAAGCCAATATCTACTATTTTAAAATAACCTATTGAAATTAAAGGTTAAAAAATGTTGGCCCGATGCTCGCATTAGCTTAAGTGTCTTTAATCAAAAGGAGAACGATTATGAAAACATTTAATAAGTCTATGATTGCAGCCCTAGTATTAGGAACAACCGCAATGGGCGCTCAGGCAAGCAGTTGGGAAAACGAAAGCAAAGATGCTTGGATTGATGGGAAAGCAGAAACAGTATTGCTTATGAACACCAATCTAAATAACTTTGATATCAACACGGACGTAAAAAACGGCAAGGTAATGCTAACAGGTAAAGTAAACAGCGAATTAGATAAAGAGCTTGCTGAAGAACTCGTGCTAAGCCTAGATGGTGTAACTGACGTTGAAAACAGTCTAACTGTGGTAAAAAACACCGACATGAAGAAGCATGACTCTAAAATGATGGGTAACGACACTGAAAGTGATTTAACCGATGCTAAAATCACTACAGTGATTACAACACGTTACTTATTTGATTCTGAAGTAGGTGGTACAGACATTGATGTTGATACCGATAATGGAGTGGTAACTCTAAAAGGTACAGTTGAGTCTGATGCTGAAAAGCAATTAGCGATGGAAATTGCTAAAAACGCTGAAGATGTTCGCAAGGTAGTGGATGAATTAACTGTTATTGCAGAATAATACACTATACTAAAGCCCAGCCCTGCTGGGCTTTTTGTTTTGCTAACATTATAAGGATTAAATTATGGATATCATTAGAATTATTTTTTCTATTTTATTACCACCACTGGGTGTGTTTTTACAGGTAGGACTAGGGATGCATTTTTGGTTAAATATTTTGCTAACCTTACTCGGCTATTTCCCTGGATTAATACATGCGATTTATATTATCGCCAAAAAATAACACCCTATCGCAGTAATACATTTAATACTGAGTTGCTAATTGCCATCGTAAGGTACGTGTATTAGTTACTCAGACTACTATTATTTAATGAGTTCGTTTCCTCAACGTCACCATCAATAAATCTAAAAGCTTACTATTTGAGCAGTTAGCCCTTTGATTGTTAAAATAAAGCTTTTTGCTAGTGACAAGCCCCTAAAAACTTTTTATACTGCAACCCGCTTTAGTCGCTCTGTGGCTAAACGCTTCAAAAAATTAACTGCTTACAGTTATACAAAAATGGCCCCTTAGCTCAGTTGGTTAGAGCACACGACTCATAATCGTTAGGTCCCCAGTTCGAGTCTGGGAGGGGCCACCACTTTTACACGCTTTCCAAGTACATTAAAACTCATTTTCTTAGTTTATAAAATTCGCTTTTGTTATTTCTATCGTGTTTTTCACCAGTGCACTGATTTCTGTATTAATTCTATTGAATACATTGCAATAAACACAGTTGAATCTACTATTAAAGTGTTATAGGGTTTTATTATAAAAATCTTTACTTTATGCCCTTTAATGTCGCTACTGTTAATTGTGTGCAGTATATAAAATACTGCTTAGTTATTCCTTAGGTGTTCTATGTTATTAAAACGAAAAGTATACCTCAGCCTTATTCTGGCTGTTGCTGCTCCTTTAGCAATATCTACTCTCATCTTTTCCAATAGTATTCGCTCAAATACAGAAGAAAAACTAGCAAAAGTAGATTTACCGACTGCGCTTAGTGAGGTTAAAAGCCAAATAGAGCTGGAACTTTCTACACCTATTGTTGTAGGCAAAGAAATAGCGCAAAACTTATTTGTGCAGCAATGGATGAATAATAATGAAGATGCGCAAAGCCGAGGTAAATTTATTGATTACCTCAAACATATAAAAGATAAAAACCAAGCCAGTAACGCATATATTATTTCTAAAAACTCCCGTAACTATTACACCGATGAAGGTATTTCTAGGCAAATAGACAGTAGTGATACTTGGTTTGATGCTTTTTTAGCATCGGATAGATCATTTGAAGTAGCGCTCGACATAGATAAAGGCAGCTCTGAGGTGATGGTATTTATTAATTATGCCATTGAGCTTGATGGGCAACGACAAGGAATTGCTGGGATTGGGCGTTCGCTCGATTCTATGGTGGATCTCATAAGTGAATATAGGATAGGTGAGGGCGGCATTGTTTATTTGGTCTCTGGTAGTGGCGAGATTATGCTGCATGGTAATAAAACTAAAATAGGGCAATCTGTTGACTTGGCGCCGATTAAAAATGGGGCAATTCAAAGTAAAGTAATTGATGGTGATGACTATGTTGTATCAAGTACGCCTGTAAACTCATTAGGTTGGCATCTAGTTGCTGAAATTCCCCAAGAGCAATTATATGGCGCAATTAATAGTGCTATTAATACTAATATCATTTTTGGTGTAATTATTGCGCTTGTAGGTTTAGCGTCAGCACGCGTGTTGGTAGGGCAAATATTTAGGCCAATCGAAAACATTACTGCAGCAGTGAATGCGTTAACAGAAAAAGATGGCGATTTAACAGCGCGACTCCCTACTGATGATAATAATGAAATTTCAGACTTAGCGGTTAAGTTTAATCTGTTTTTAGAGCAGTTACATTATATGTTCAAACAGGTTTCTGAGTCGGCAATTCATGTTAAAGGTATTTCCCAAGATGTGCTTGAGCAAGTGCAAGGTGCGGCAAATTTAGCTGAAGTGCAATCATCGAGTACGCAAGCGGTGGCGGCAGCCGTTAATGAAATGGAGGTTACGGTTCAGGATATTTCTGGTAGTGCCAGTAATGCAGCAGATATTGCTACTAAAACCGAAGAAACGACGCACAAAGGGGTTGAGTTTGTGCAAAGCACGATTAAACAAATGGAACAACTGGAAGCGTCAATGGCCAACTCTGTGGCCTCGGTGTTAGAACTCTCGACAGAGATTAAATCAATCTCTCATGTATTGGATGTAATTAAAGGGATTTCCGAGCAAACTAATTTATTGGCGTTAAATGCGGCTATTGAGGCTGCTAGAGCGGGTGAGCAGGGCCGTGGCTTTGCGGTAGTTGCTGACGAAGTAAGAACGCTTGCGCAACGTACCGCGGAGTCTACGGAGCAAATTAATGAGATGATTGATTCGTTAAATGCTAAAGCTTCAAGCACGGTAACAGCGATTGAATTGGGCAGCAAAAACACCCTAGAAAATGCCGAGCGCTTAAAAGAAACCGGCCATACATTAAATGGTATTTCACAGGAAATTGTAATACTAAGCGAGTTAAACAACTCAGTGGCTACTGCAACGCGAGAGCAAACACTAGCAACCTCAGAAATTAGCCAAAATATTGTGATGATTTCCGATTCGGCAGAGCAAACCAAAGAAAATATGAAAAAGTCAGAGCAGCTTTGTAACGGTTTAAATAAAGAATCGAATATTTTAAGGGATTTACTGGGTAAGTTTACGCTTTAAACACGATTTAATTAAAAAATCAGTTGAGCGAGAAAGCCATCATAGTTATAGCGCTCTCGCCTATAACTATGATGTTGTAATGGCGGTTAGTTTTTACGGTAAATCTCGTGATCCATTTCGTAAATATTTACGCTTAAACTGTCAGAGGCTCTGCAATACGTTTGCAAGCAGGCTAGTAATTGCTCACTTAGTAGTTGCTTTTGCTCAATGGAACGCCCAGCCATAATATGCACCGCAATATGAATAAACCCTTCTTTACCCACACCTAACTGATAATGCTGATAAGCAATAGCGCGAGTCTTTATTGTTTCTAAATCAAATAAGCCACTTTCAAACGTTGTTGTATGGATTTTTTCCACAAGAACTTGAGGTAGTAAAGGCAGATCTTCTGAGTGTTCAATAATAATGTGTGGCATTTAACGTATCCTCTTTAGATTGGTTTATTTAATTATACCAAACGGGTTTGTACACGCTAACCCCATAACGCTTAATTTTTAAAAATGTGGCTTGAACATATTTTTAGCAATAAACTCATTTAAGCAATTACAAGACCTGTAGCGTGTTTAATTTTAGATTTATTATGGCAAAAATTTTTGGTTGATACGTTTTATGTCAATTTGTGGTGACTTATACGAAGTGCACACAAGCCAGTTGGTATTTGTAATTGCAATTTATGAAATAAGTAACGAAAACATCATGCGCGAATGTTATGACTCAGAGGCTGCGTGGGGCAGTGATAACGAATACTGTAGCGATATTACCCGTAACGACGAAGGTAACATTGTAAAAACTCTACAGCGTGAACATAACTTGGATGAGTTAACTGCGCGCGGTTACGATGTCGTTGCAACTTACAAATATGACATCGGCAGCTATGGCAACTTGTTATTTAAGCTTGATTACAATCACATTATTGAAAACTCGCAAACCTATAAAGGGTTAGATGGTAACAGTGTTACTTCACAGTATGCAGGTTATGGGCGCTCAAAAGATAAAGCCGCTATGTCGATTGTATGGAAAATGGATGATTTACTTATCCGCTGGCGTACAAATTACGTAGGCGCGTTTAAAGCAAGCCAAGAAGATGAGAAAGACTACCTTGAGTATGTTGCTGCAAACGATGAGCGCTGAGCTGCGGGCGGTGCCGATTGTATTGCAAACCCAGAGCCACTTGCGTATCAAGATTATGGCTCATTTTTAAAGCATAGTTTATCAGCGTCCTACACTCTGGCACTGACTGATAAAAGTGACTTACGTGTATTTGGCGGTATTAACAATGTATTTGACGACAAAGGGGCATTTTACCCAAGTGGTCGTGGTAACTTTTATAGTGGCTACGGCGGCGGTGCCGGTCGTTATGTTTATCTAGGTGCGCAATATAGCTTTTAATAACCTTTAGCTGTATTTGTTTGCAAAGGCACTCCCTCGGGCGTGCCTTTTTTATTGTGTATCTTGCTGCGAAATACCCTTTAAATCATTACAGCATTGAGTTGGTGGATAAAATTTGTTTTATCGCGGTGAAAGCGTTTAGTATAAGGCGTAACTTAATTTTTAATATGAACGAAGGACTTGCTATGAAGTATCTCAAAATGGGTGGTTTAATTGTATGCTTAGCAGGGCTTGCAGGGTGCTCTGATGATGTTGCTTCAGTAAGTCTTGGGCTATTTACTACTAAAGATGTGGTGGTTAATTCACAGCAAGACCCGCTAGTGACCGGTGTAACCTGTCATATTAGCCATATTGAGGCGAATTTAGATTTTTCAGACCCCTCAGATATGTCGATTGCCTGTCGTCAAACGGGGCCAATAACGCCAGACCAATTACAGTCTATCGACCGCAGTAAATCCGGTGAAGTCGTGTTTAAATCATCTAAGAGTATTTTGTTTAAGTCATTAAAAGTGCGCCGTATTTATGATGCTAAAACACATACATTATTATATTTATCATACTCAACGAAAGAGTCTACGGGCAGTCATCATCATGCGCTCTCTACGGTGCCTTTATACAATACACAAGCATGGCAATGGGCGAAGGGGCAAGAGTAGTTTATGTTAGCTCTATTTAAATCAAAGCCCTTATTGGCAGAACAAGAACAACAATGGCTGATTGATACCTTTATTTGGGCAGCAGAAAACTTTGATTTGGATTTTTTTACCAAACACAGCCAAGTTATTTTACCAACGGTTGAGTTTTTTCCTGACTCGGTTTCAAGTATTGAGGAAATGGCCAGCAAAGTGTTTGCGCGTGTTAAGCAATACGCTGGTATGAATGAATGGCCAGTAACCTTGGTTGCACCGCAACAATTACAACCACAGGTGTTTCCACACTTTGAATTTAGTCAGCATTTACGTGGCGAAGAGTGTCATTTAATAGTGCCAGCCAGTCATACTATTAATGTGTCGTTTAACCCTAATCAAATTAATCAACCGCAAGATTTAGTGGCGAGTTTTGCCGGTACGCTTGCCACCATATTAATTCATCACGTAGGGGTATTACCCCCAGGTGGTAAAGAGTATTTACCGCAAGCCACTGATGCTTTAGCGTGTTTTTTAGGCTTTGGGGTAATGATGAGCAATACCGTGTACCAGTTTAAAGGTGGCTGTGGCTCATGTTATAACCCGTATGCAAATCGCGAAGCGACGCTCAGTGAAACGCATACCGTATTTATGCATGCGTTAGTGAGCTACTTTAAGCAAGATAAACACTCCAAAAAACATTTAAAACCGCATTTACGAGGCCAATTTAAAAAAGCGCAAAAAGAAATAAAAGCCTTGATTAATCAATCGGCTAACCCATTATTACAGGCTATTTCGCCAGAGCAAGCCAGTTAAGTATGAACTATATCGATGAATTTTTATTAATTGCAGTGGCTCATTTTTTTGCGGTGGCAAGCCCTGGGCCCGACTTTGCGGTAGTCCTTAAACAAAGTGTACAACACGGCAGGCGCAATGCGTTATGGACAAGTGCCGGTGTTGGTGTGGCTATTTTATTACACATAGCCTATTGTGTATTGGGAGTTGCGCTGGTGTTAACTCAATCACCTGCGTTGTTTATGGCGCTTAAATATATAGCGGGCGCGTATTTAGCGTATTTAGGCGTGCAGGCACTGCGCGCCGCTAAACCTACAAATACCTCATCAGAGCCGGCTGCAAAACCCAGCCTTGCAGCTGAGTCACCATGGCGCGCGTTTCGACGTGGCTTTTTTACCAATGCACTTAACCCTAAGGCTACGTTATTTTTTATGTCGTTGTTTACCTTAGTGATTAGCCCAACTACGCCGGTAATAATACAAATGGGATACGGTGTTTATATGGCGCTTGCTACCTGGGCTTGGTTTTCTATTTTGTCGCTATTGTTATCAAAAGCGCGTGTACGTGATTTTTTTCAGCAAAGTGGTTATTGGTTCGACCGCGGCATTGGCATTATTTTAATCGCACTGGCTGTGCGAGTTGTTATTTAAAGAAGGAATAGTATGGCGTTATATAATTTTTCGTTTGGCTCTAATATGTCATCTAATCGTTTATTGGCACGTTTACCTAATGCAAAACGTGTGGGTACGGCACTTTTAAAGGGCTATAAGTTAACCTTTAATATGGCCTTTTCAGATGGTTCAGGTAAATGCACTATTGTGCCCACCAATGAACCCGATGCTGTGGTATATGGGGTGGTGTATCAGCTTAATGAAGCCGAAAAAGAGATCTTAGATAAAATTGAAGGCCCTAATTACGACTGTGTTGATTTAACCGTGAGCCTTCTAGATGACGGTGACATTAATGTACACTGCTACATAGCAAACACACATGACGACACACTGCTACCTTATGATTGGTACGTGCAGCATGTATACCGCGGCGCACTTGAGGCGGGCGTACCCGAACACTACAGTCAACGCATTTTAGCTTACCCGAGTAAGCAAGATACTAATAAAGCGCGCGCCGAAATAGAATTTGCGGTTCATCAAGACTAAACAAAAATAATAACCTAAGGTAACACTATGAAACTAAAAAAATTAGCCACAGCCGCATTATTGGCTGGCTGGGCATTTACGAGCTCTGCAGCGGTTGATACCGATAAAATTTCAGAGGTGATCAACGCCTCAATGACACGTTTTGATGTACCCGGAATGGCCGTTGCCATTGTTGAAAATGACAAAGTCGTATTCGCTAAAGGCTTTGGTGTTGCCAACCTTGATACGAATAGCAAGGTGAATAAAGACACTTTATTTGGCATTGCTTCAAATACCAAGGCATTTACCAGTGCAGCATTGGCTAAGCTGGTGGATGAAGGTAAGTTAAGCTGGGATGACCGCGTAATTGACCATATTCCTGAGTTTAGATTGTACGACTCTTACGTTACTCGTGAAATGCGCATACGCGATCTACTTAGTCATCGTAGCGGTTTAGGGCTTGGTCAAGGCGATTTAATGATTTGGCCAAGTACCGATAAATCGGTAGCCGATATTTTATCTGGGCTGAAATATTTAAAACCCGCGAGCAGTTTTCGTAGCCAATATGCTTATAACAACCTAATGTTTGTTACCGCTGGTGAAGTTGTTGCGCGTATATCGGGGATGAGCTGGAACGACTACATTGAAAAAAATATTCTACAGCCACTTAACATGACTAACTCGCGCGCTGGCTTTTCGCGTATCGCAAAAAATAACAAAAACTGGGCGATTGGACACATCCCAATGGATGGCAAATTGCATCCTTTTTTTGTTAATTACCTTGAAGACTTTCGAGGGGCAGGCGCCATTGCATCAAGCGTAAATGATATGAGCCAATGGCTACGTACTCAACTTGCTGGTGGCAAAATGCCTAATGGCGAGCAGTTATTTAGTGAAAAGCAGCAAGCACAAATGTGGCATCCACATATTACGTCAATGGCATCTAAAAGTGCCTATAAAGCGTATCATCAACAATTTAGAGGCTACGGATTAGGTTGGAGTATAGAAGATTACCACGGCGTTAAAAAGCTGGCACATGGTGGCGGCATTTTAGGTATGGTATCGCAGGTGACTTTACTACCAGAAAAAAACGTAGGGATTGTGATATTAAGCAACCAACAAGCATTTTCTGCATTATCGGCAGTGACTCATGAAGTACTTGAAGATGTACTCGAGCTTGAAGATAAAGATTGGGTTGAAGAGTTAGCTAAAAAGCATTTTGCAGGTAAAGAAAAAGCCTATGCTAACGCCGCACCAAAAGCGCCAACAGATATTCAACCGCAATTGTCTAATATAAACTACACCGGTACATTACATGATGATTGGTATGGCGATGTAATCGTTGAAGAACTAGATGGTAAATTACGCATTGATTTTACCCATACAAAACGCCTTAAAGGTGAGCTGAAGCATTACACAGGTAATACTTTTATTGTGAAGTGGGATGAAAAGTTATTAGAGGCAGATGCCTTTATTCGCTTTTCTATGAGCGCCGATAACCGCGTAGAATCAGCGAAAATGAATGCAGTTTCAACGCAGGTAACCGATTTTAGCTTTGATTTTAGAAATCTCGACTTAAAAGCTAAATAACCATAACTTTGGTTAAATAGTCGTTTAGTATCAACCAAAGTCGCAAAGCCACCACAAGGTGGCTTTGTTATACTCGTTAAGCAACTTATATTTGGAGTTAGCTATGCGCACTGCGATTATTTCTCATCCTCACTGTCGTAAACATAAAATGATTGAAGATCATCCAGAATGCCCAGAGCGTTTAGATGCGATTAATGACCGTTTACTTGCTAGTGGACTGGATGTGGCTATAGAGCAAAAACAAGCCCCTAAAGCACTGCGCGAACATTATTTATTGGCGCACAGTGAGCAGCATATTAAGCATGTAGAAGACATGATCCCAAACGAAGGGCTCAGCGATCTTGATGGAGATACGTGGTTATGCCCCGACTCTTTAAAGGCCATTGAGCGTGCAGTCGGAGCAGGGTTACTCGCTGTTGATGAGATTTTAGAGGGTAAGTTAGACGCTGCGTTTTGTTCAGTACGCCCGCCAGGGCATCACGCTAACCGAGATAGCTCTTCTGGTTTTTGTGTGTTTAATAACCTTGCGATTGCAGTTAAATATGCACAAAGCAAAGGGGTAAAACGCATTGCCATTGTTGATTTTGACGTACACCATGGCAATGGGACTCAAGATATTTTTATGGATGATGAAAATGTGTTGCTGTGCTCGTTATTTCAATATCCATTTTACCCTAATACCGCCATTAAAAATAATGCCACACTGGTAAATTCACCTTTACCGATAGCTAGTGATGGTGCTGATTTAAAAGCACTTTATGAGCAACAATGGCTACCAAAATTAACAGAATTTAAGCCTGAGCTACTTTTTATAAGCGCGGGATTTGACGCACATTTAGAAGATGACATGGCCAGTCTTAAGTTTGTTGAAAGTGATTATATATGGCTTACTGAGCAGTTAGCGCAATTTAGCCAACAGCATCATTGTTTAGGAATTATTTCTTATTTAGAGGGAGGATACTCACTGTCGGCACTCGGGCGCAGCGCGATTGCACACGTTAAAGCGTTAGTTGATTTCGGCGAGTAACCTGAATGCCTGATCTGGAGTTAGCTGCTCTATTTTACTTAAGCAGCATTGCCCTTCTTTTGCTAAATATTCTTTTACTAGCTCTGCTAATTGGCCTGCACTGAGCGCCGTGAGCGAATGGCCGCTTAAGCTTTGATAGCCACTTACCTTATCTAAAATAATAACTTTTTGCTGCTCACTTGCTTCCATAGTGTAAATAAAGTCGTGTAAATCATTGGCGTGCTCCATTAGCTCAATTTCATCATTATAAATAATAATTTGTGGGTAACTGATGCTCATCTATTGTCCTAAATCAAATTGTTTTTTACTGAATAATTTATAGTCATTAATTGGTTTAATTTTGGAAGTAGAAGCAATGCCTCACACTAGCCGCTATCAAAAAGTATGCGATGTTTTTACCAATAAGGTGATCGCCTGCGCTAAGGATACCCCTTTAATTGAAGCGGTGAAACTAATGCGAGCGCATAATGTTAGCGCTATTTTTGTAAAACAACAGCAACAAATAATAGGCGTATGGACTGAAACCGATTGTTTAACACTTAACTTTTCTAATCGCTCACTTAGGCAGTTAGCGATTGAAAGCGTTATGTCGAGCCCTGTATTAAGTGTGCCCAGTCAACAATTATTAACCGAGACGGCCATGGTGTTTAATAAGCAGGGTGTAAGGCATTTGTTAGTAACCGATACAAATGACATTCCCAGCGGCGTGATCAGCATTACAGATATTGTAAACAATCAAGGGCTAGAGCATTACTTACAATTTAGACCTATTAATGATCAATATAATAAAAACATACGGATAGTACCGAGTTCATTGGCAATCAATGACGCGGTGAGCATGATGCGTGAATACGCAGAGAAAGTGATTTTGGTGTTTAATGAGGATGAAAATGTTCATGGCATTATTACCCAGCGCGACTTACTAAAGCTCATCACCGAGCAGCATAATCATCTTGTTTGTTGGGATTTAGCCAGTCGCCCCCTTTATCAGATAAGCCCCCAAGACAGCCTTTTTGATGCTTACAGGTTGATGTCGGAAAGTAATATTCGGCATTTAGTGGTTAGCGAAAACGATCAAATTAATGGCGTGTTGTCGCTTGAAAACTTAATTAATGAAATTGAAACGGCTTATTGTTGTGAGCTTGAAAAAGTACTTCAGCAGCGTGATATTGCATTGCAGCATTCGCAGCGTAACTTATTTTTAGCCAATAAAATTATCGACTCCTCCCTAGATGGCATCATGATCACCGACTCGAATGGAGTGATTATGCAAGTAAACCCTGCATTTACCCATTTAACCGGTTACAAAGAATATGAGGTGATTGGTAAGCGACCCAATATGTTGAGTTCAGGGCGTCATGATAAAAACTTTTATATAAAAATGTGGGATTCGCTTGCCAAAACAGGGGTATGGCAGGGGGAAATTCATAATCGTAAAAAATCTGGCGATATTTATATTGAGTGGCTCAGTATTATAGAAATAAAAGAGCCAAGTCATAGTGAGGTGATTTACGCCGCTATTTTTAGTGACATAACTGAGCGAAAAAGCGCAGAAGAAAAAGTGGTGCAGTTAGCGTATTTTGATGAGCTAACTGGCTTACCTAACCGGCGTTTATTTAACGATAGACTTTCTATGGCACTGGCCTCAGCGCACAGAGATAAACAGATGCTAGCGGTAATGTTTATTGACCTTGACCGTTTTAAAGAGGTGAATGACAGCTTAGGTCATAATGCCGGTGACATGCTATTAAAATTAGTATCAGAGCGCATCATCAATAGCTTAAATGAGGGTGATACGCTGGCGCGATTAGGGGGAGATGAGTTTGTTGTACTATGCGAAATAAATAATGTAGAAGGTGCTATCACCCTTGCTGAGAGTATTTTAAATCACTTAAATACACCGTTTAAGCTTGAAGGCTTTGAGGTTGGTGTTACTGCGTCCATAGGGGCGGCTGTTTATCCATATGATGGCTTAGACAGTGAAACATTATTAAAGCATGCTGATATTGCCATGTATCGCTCAAAAGATGTCGGTCGCAATTCGTTTCAGTTGTTTCAACCGTCAATGAATGCCCGATCTTTAGAGCGCTTAGCGATGATGAGCCGCTTTCAGCATGCACTCGAAAATGATGAGTTTGAGCTTTATTTTCAGCCTAAGCAATGTTTAAAAACAGGGTTGATTATGGGAGCTGAAGCACTACTGCGTTGGCATGACTCTGATTTAGGCACTATTTCACCAGCGCAGTTTATTCCGCTTGCTGAAGAGCTAGGTTTAGTGGTGCGTTTAGATTTATGGGTTATAAACCAAGCAGGTAAAGAGTTAACCCTTTGGCAAGCGCAGGGGATTGATGCCGGACGTTTAGCGATTAATGTATCTGCGTGTCATTTAAGCCAAGGTAAGTTGGCTGATAATATTAAAGCGATGCTTACTCGTTACCAATTACCTGGCAGCTTACTTGAAATTGAGCTGACCGAAAGCAGCTTTATTAGCTCGTTTTCACAGGCAAAAGAGCAACTACAGCAGCTCAAAGCGCAGGGCGTGCATATTGCGCTGGATGATTTTGGTACGGGGTATTCTGCACTCAGTTATTTAACCAAATTACCGTTTAACACATTAAAAATTGATGCGAGCTTTATTGCTAAGATTCCTGATGAGTATGGCAATAGCCAAATTGTGGCGGCCATTATAGCCATGGCGACAAGTTTAGGATTGAATGTGGTTGCTGAGGGCGTTGAGCATGCCTCGCAAGAGGCACACTTAGTCGAAATAGGCTGCAATGTTATTCAGGGCTATTATTATTGCCATCCATTAACGCAGCAGCAGTGGATAGCATTTTATAACCAAGCAGCAAAAGGTTATTCTGAGTCTACACTCACTTCATAAGAGGTGAACTTACGAATATTAATAACGCCGCTATCAAAAATTAAATATTGGCCTTTAATGCCTTGTAAAATACCGCTAACAACGGGGTTTTTATCAAAGTTAAATGAGCTAATTTTACTTGGGTATTCGCTTACAGGAAAATCAAGATTCACAACGTCTTGGTCAAGCTGTTCAATAGCGGTTGCGCCAAATAACTCACTCAGCTCGGTTAGTTTTTCGCTAATTTGTGGAATAAGCTCAGCAGCCGCTGCTTTTAAATCAAGAACGTCGTTTTGTCCTTTGAGCATATTGCGCCAATTGGTTTTATCAGCAATAAACTGCGCGAGCGCCACTTCCACTAAGCCCGACTGTAAACGAGTTTGTACTTTAAAAATAGGTAATGCTTGGGTTGCCCCTTGGTCAATCCAACGGGTAGGTATTTGGGTGTAGCGAGTAATGCCTACTTTTAACCCTGATGTATTAGCTAGATACACATAATGCGGGATCATGCAGTTTTCTTCACCCCACTGTGGCTCGCGACAGGTGCCTTGATCGTAATGGCAGGTTTCAGGTTTCATGATACACATGTCGCAACTTGCAAGCTTGCGCATACATACAAAGCAATGCCCTTGAGAATAGCTTTTTTTTGTTTTTTTACCACAGTTAGAACACAAAATTGTGCCACTAAAAGTGAGAGTCAATTGTTTACCTATTAAAGCATTTAAATCAACCAGTTCATCACCTACAGGTAAATGATATTGAACGGGTTCTGTTAAGCTCGACTTTAATTTGCGCAGTGTACCTTGCATCTTTACTTGGCCCCAAAGATGTTAAAAAGGGGAGTTTAACATTTTTAGGCGGTATTGGCTGTTCAAGAAGTCTAAATAATTATCATAAGAGAGTGCTTTTGCGTACAAATAGCCTTGGGTACGGGTCAGCTTTCATAGTGTTGATCAGCTGGTGAACTTCTTGAGTTTCTACTCCCTCAATCGTGATAGTAAGGCTCAAGTTATGCGCCATATCTATGGCTATTTGCACAATGACCTGATGAGCCCGGTTATCGGTTAAATCAAACACAAACGACTTATCTACTTTAAGTTCACTAAAGTGATAGTTAACTAAGTAGCTAAGTGATGAATAACCAGTACCAAAGTCGTCTAACACCACCTTAACGCCCAGTGTGGCGAGTTCACCAACTAAGGTGACTAACGCATCTTGATTTTCGACAAACGCCGATTCAGTCAGCTCAAACTTCAATAAATGAGGGGCAACCTGATACTATTGAGTCGATATATGGTGAGATGATCTACCATCGGATTATCAAAGTGGGTAACCACATCTTCTTGTTGGCTGCTTTTATTTTCTAAATCGAGGCGTAACCAATAATTTTGCTGTTCAAAGCTCCAAGGTATATCGTTAAATTTTTGCTGTGTAAATAGCGCCTGCTTGGTCATTACTTCTGCAAAACTTTGTGTTTTGCTTTTGCTATGTAATACGCATGATCGAGGTAAACAGAGGTTATTTTATCTATGGTATAGCGCGATGGCATGATAGCGTAAAGTTTTAAATTCCAATATTAATCTATGTCCAGATTAATTTTTTATAGTGTAGCAGTAAAAAGCGCAGATAATCTGCGCTTTTATAAAATTTACTCGTTAGTTATCAATCGTTATGATTGTTCACGAGCAATTGCGCGATAAGCAATGTCAGTACGGTACTCCATGCCATCCCAGTTGATTTCATCAACCAGTTTATAGGCACGCTGCTGCGCTTGTGTAACTGTATTACCCAGTGCAGTAGCACACAGTACACGACCACCGGCAGTCACTACGTTATCGCCGTCTTGCTTAGTCCCTGCATGGAAGACTTTTTCGCCTTCAGGGTAAGTTACTTTCAAGCCACTAATAGCATCGCCTTTCGGGTAGTTATCAGGGTAGCCTTTAGCGGCTAAAACAACACCTACTGCAGCGCGTGAATCAAACTCAATGGTGGTTTTATCAAGCTCTACACGGTTAGCAGCTTCAATCAATTCAACTAAGTCTGATTGTAAGCGTAGCATCATAGGTTGTGTTTCAGGATCGCCAAAACGACAGTTATATTCAATAACCTTTGGTGTACCTGTCTCATCTATCATCAAGCCTGCATACAAAAAGCCAGTGTACGGATGGCCTTCGCTAGCCATACCTTCTACCGTTGGGTAGATCACTTCGTTCATAATGCGCTGATGAATTTCATCGGTGACTACAGGCGCTGGTGAGTATGCACCCATACCACCGGTGTTAGGACCTTGATCGCCATTGTAAGCGCGTTTATGGTCTTGGCTGGTTGCAAACGGCAGTACGTTTTTACCATCAACCATGACAATAAACGACGCTTCTTCACCTTCTAAAAACTCTTCAATGACTACACGACTACCGGCGTCACCAAAGGCATTACCCGCAAGCATATCGCGAATAGCCTCTTCAGCATCGCGTTCGGTCATGGCAACAATAACGCCTTTACCAGCCGCTAAACCATCGGCTTTAATAACAATCGGTGCGCCTTTCTCTTTTAAGTAGGCAAGCGCAGGGTCGATTTGTTCAAACGTTTGGTAATCAGCGGTTGGGATAGCATGACGTGCTAAAAAGTCTTTAGTGAACGATTTAGACCCTTCAAGCTGGGCTGCACCGGCGGTTGGGCCAAAAATAGCTAAGCCGTGTTCACGGAACTTATCAACAACACCTAATACTAGTGGCACTTCAGGGCCAACAATGGTTAGCTCAACATTATTTTGTTGGGCAAAGCTAAGTAGCCCATCAAGGTCTTCAACGTTAATTGCTACGTTCTCAAGTTTTGGCTCAAGAGCTGTGCCCGCATTACCTGGAGCAACATAAACAGTGTTTACTTTTGTATTTTGAGCGGCTTTGAACGCAAGTGCGTGTTCGCGGCCGCCGCTGCCAATGACTAATACATTCATGGCGAATATCCTATTTAAAGCGGTTTTTTAAATTTCAGCGTCATACGGTCGCTTTCACCTATGGCTTTATATTTAGCGGCATCTTGCTCGCCAAGTCTAAGGCTCGGTGGAAGGGTCCATACCCCTTTAGGGTGATCGGCTGTATCAAGGGGGTTTGCATTAATATCGCTTTTTGCTTCAAGTTCAAAACCTGCTTGTTCAGCAAGTGCAATAACTACACTTTGCTTCATATAACCTGATGATTTTTGCATCTCATCATCTTGCTCTTCTGGTAGGCGGTGTTCAACCACACCTAAAGTGCCGCCAGGTTTAAGTGCTTTGTAAAAAGACTTAAACGCATTGCTTGCAGCTTCTTTATCTTTGCTCATGTACCAGTTATGGACATTACGAAAAGTCAGTACCATATCGGCGCTAGCCGCAGGAGCAATATCTAAATGTGTAGAAGGGGCAAACTCAGTGAGTTTAACGTGACTAAAGCGGGCATCTTCAGCGATTTTAGCCTTAAAGCCAGCAAGAGAACGTTGGTAATAACCAACCGATGAATCAGCAGGGAAGTGCGCAGCATAATAGGTGCCTTGCTCTTTCAGCGCTGGCGCTAAAATTTCACTGTACCAACCACCACCTGGGGCAATTTCTACCACGGTCATAGATGGTTTAAAGCCAAAAAATTCGAGTGTTTCTACAGGATTGCGGTATTGATCGCGCTCACTGCTACGCTCACTTGCTTTAACTGCATTTGTTAATGCTGAGTCGTGGCCATGGTTGTGTGCCAATACCATTGTTGAGCTTAATGACAGTGTGGCAACCAGTAGAGATTTTAGTGCAAATTTCATCGTCTAATCCTTCACATTATAATTGTTAGTCATGGTTATAGAATAAGCAGAATACGTGAATTTGGTGCAAACAAAAAGAGCTAACTGAACCCGTTAGCTCTTTATGCGATTAATGACGGAAGTGGCGCATACCGGTAAACACCATTGCCATACCAGCTTCGTCAGCGGCAGCAATTACTTCTTCATCGCGCATTGAACCACCCGGTTGAATAACCGCGGTAATACCTGCTGCGGCTGCAGCATCAATGCCATCACGGAATGGGAAAAATGCATCTGATGCCATTACCGAGCCTTTTACTTCAAGGTTTTCATCAGCGGCTTTAATACCGGCAATTTTAGCTGAGTAAACGCGGCTCATTTGGCCTGCGCCAACACCAATAGTCATACCGTCGCGGGCATAAACAATGGCGTTTGATTTAACAAATTTAGCCACTTTCCAACAGAACAGTAAGTCTTTAAGTTCTTGCTCAGAAGGCTGGCGCTTAGAGACAACCGTTAAGTCGCCTTGCGTTACCATACCTAAATCACGGTCTTGAATAAGTACACCGCCATTAACACGTTTAATGTCATGGCCTGTGCCTTTAGCAGAGAACTCACCACACTCTAATAAACGTACGTTTTGTTTAGCTGATACTATTTGAGCGGCTTCTGCACTCACGCTTGGCGCAATAATAACTTCAACAAATTGACGTTCAACAATCGCTTGTGCAGTCTTAGCATCAAGTTCTTGGTTAAAAGCAATAATGCCGCCAAACGCTGACGTTGGATCAGTTTTGAAGGCGCGATCGTATGCTTCTAAGATATTTTCGCCAATTGAAACACCACATGGATTAGCATGTTTTACAATAACACACGCCGGTACATCAAATTCTTTAACACACTCAAGTGCGGCATCGGTGTCGGCAATATTGTTAAACGATAATGCTTTACCTTGCAGTTGAGTGGCTGTCGCCACTGACGCTTCAGAGATGTCGTTTTCAACATAAAACGCGGCATCTTGATGCGAATTTTCACCGTAACGCATATCTTGTTTTTTAGTGAATTGCATATTGATAGTACGCGGGAACTTGGTATCGATAGCAGCTTCCTCTGTGTAATCAGGAACCATTTTACCGAAGTAGTTGGCAATCATGCCATCGTACTGCGCTGTATGCTCATACGCTGCAATAGCTAAGTCAAAGCGAGTTTTGTAGGTTGTTGAGCGATTGTTATTTTGCATTTCGCTAATAACACGGTCGTAGTCGCTTGCGTTAACAACAATCGTCACATCTTTGTGATTTTTAGCTGCCGCACGTACCATCGTTGGGCCGCCAATATCGATGTTTTCTATAGCATCTTCAAGGCTGCAGTTTTCTTGAGCGACAGTATTCGCAAAGGGGTATAAGTTAACTACAACGATGTCGATAGCAGAAATATTGTTATCTGCCATTACGCCTTCATCTTGGCCACGACGAGCAAGAATACCGCCATGAATTTTTGGGTGTAGGGTTTTTACGCGACCATCCATGATCTCAGGGTGTCCGGTGTGATCTGATACTTCGGTAACTTTAATCGCATTATCAGCAAGTAGTTTACACGTGCCGCCAGTTGAGAGTATTTCAACACCTTGTGCTTCTAGTGCACGGGCAAATTCAACAATACCGGTTTTGTCTGACACACTCAAAAGTGCGCGACGTATAGGACGATGTGTATCCATTGTAGTTTGATTTCCTCAGTTAATGAGCTAGCTTAGAAGCGCGTATTTTAACTGATTACGACTTAAAAAACGACTTATAACGACCCATAAAGCGTGAGCATTTTGCAATTTCGTTAATAAATTTTACAAATAAAAAAAGCACCCTAAGGTGCTTTTTACTCAAAATACTTTATACCAGCTGTATTGGATTAGTAAGCAATTATAACGACAGAGAAATAAGTCAATAACAAGGCAAAAATTTTGCTATGTAGTTATTCTACATAAAAAATTTTTAACGCAATTAGGGGCTTATTTAGCTCGTTAGAATGATTACGGTTTCAATATAGCTGGTATCAGTTCATACCGTATTTTTTAAGCTTTTTACGTAAAGTACCACGGTTGATACCTAGTAAAATTGCCGCACGAGTTTGATTGCCACGTGTGTAAGTCATTACTTCTTCAAGCAATGGCGCTTCTAGCTCAGAAAGAACAAGGTCGTAAACGTCTTGCACATCTTGACCGTTAAGCTGCTTTAAGTAGTGGTGAACAGCTTTTTTCACTGCATCACGCAATGGCTGCGGTTTCTCGTGTGACTGAACATGAGGGTTAGTGATAAATGGAGAAGTCACGTTTTGTTCGAACATTATAAAGTCTCTTTCTTTCTTAGTTAGCTGCTAGTGTTTTAAAGTATTGCTCTAATGCGACGATCTGTGCCTCTGAATTGTCGAGCGCATTAAATACTCGCCTAAACTGACCATCACTGTCATGGGTTTGCAAATACCAAGATACATGTTTGCGAGCGATTCGTGCTCCCATTGGCTCACCGTAAAACATATGGAGGTTGGTTAAATGCTCCATTAAAATACTGCGCACCTCTGCAATAGCAGGTGGCTGCATATGTTCACCAGTTCGCAAATAGTGGTCTATCTCCCTAAATATCCAAGGGCGACCTTGGGCGGCTCGACCAATCATAATGGCATCTGCACCCGTATAGTCCAAAACCTGCTTTGCTTTTTCAGGTGATGTAATATCACCATTAGCAACGACAGGTATCGACACTGAACGTTTTATATCCCTAATTGTGGCGTACTCAGCATCACCTTTATACATACATGCGCGCGTGCGACCATGTACAGCCAGTGATGCAATGCCATAACGTTCAGCTATTCTTGCAATCTCTACACCATTACGGTTGTCCTGATCCCATCCGGTACGGATTTTAAGTGTCACAGGTATATCAACCGCATTTACTACGGCATCAATAATCTCTTCCACGAGTTCTGGAAACTGTAATAAGGCTGAGCCTGCAAGTTTCTTGTTCACTTTTTTTGCTGGGCACCCCATATTGATATCTATGATCTGTGCACCGTTTGCAACATTGAATTGTGCGGCCTGTGCCATAAGCTCAGGGTCTGCTCCTGCAATTTGCACCGCACGTATACCCGACTCACCAGAATGATCCATTCGGTTCATCGACTTTTCGGTTTTCCAAACCTTCGGATTAGACGACAGCATTTCAGACACAGCAAGGCCAGCGCCTAAACGACGACATAGCTGTCTAAATGGTCTGTCCGTTATGCCCGCCATAGGCGCGACAATGACATTATTCTCAAGTTGGTATGAACCGATACGCACGATATTCAATAGGCCTCTTTTCAAGGGGCGCTAAGTTTACGGCTTTTTGCGCAAAAATCAAAGGCTATAAATTGAACAAAAGTGACTTTTTTTTGCTCTTTTCGTATTGACATTTGATAACCGTATGACGAAGCGGTTTATTTGTGTGAATTTTGAACGGTCGTTGTTTTTATAATAAAAAACCTTTATTTTTTATTATGTAAAAAAATAGTAAAGCCTGTTAAATACAGGCTTTAGATACGACTTTTGAGTTAATACTCTAAATTTTTTAATAACGCACTATTATGCTTTTTTAATGCCACTTACTCGGGTCCAATCGCCTTCAATGGCAATTTCATCGAGCTCAATAAAGGGCGCATATATATCAGCAACCGATTGTGCTTGTTCTTCTAAAATGCCCGACATGGCAATTTTACCGCCTGGCTTTAATAACCCTAAAATAACACTATGAAGCTCACGAAGTGGTTGCGCTAAAATATTTGCCACTACAATGTCAGCAGTAAACTCAGGTTGATTTTCTGGAAGGTACACTTCAAGCTTGTCAGCAACACCATTGCGATTAGCGTTATCTAGGCTTGCTTCCAGCGCTTGTGGGTCAATGTCTATCCCAATCATGCGCTCAGCACCTAATTTTATTGCTGCAATACCCAATATGCCTGAGCCACAGCCAAAATCGACCACGGTTTTACCAGTTAAGTCTTGGCTTTCTAACCATTTTAAACACAGTGCTGTAGTGGCGTGTGTACCAGTACCAAAAGCAAGACCAGGATCAAGTAGTACATTGACTGCATCAGGGTCTGGAATGTCGCGCCAGCTTGGACAAATCCAGAGTTTTTCGCCAAATTGAATAGGGTGAAAGTTATCCATCCACTCACGTTCCCAGTCTTTATCTTCGAGTTGCTCAATTTTGTAAACTAAATTGTCTTTTAGCTCATCATGGCGTTTTAATAACGCAACCACTGCGTTCATATCGTGATTAGCTTCGAACAAGCCAATTACTGTGGTGTCAGCCCAAAATACAACAGTGCCAATTTTAGGCTCATAGATAGGCGTGTCTTTAGCATCAATAAAAGTAACAGAAGCACTGCCTGCTTCCATTAATAGGTCACTGACTGCATCAGCAGTTGCAGCATTGGCATTGATACGGATTTGGATCCAAGCCATGTTTATTTCCTTGAAATAGAAAAAAGGCCGCTACAGCGGCCTTTTAAGTTAACTCATAATGTAACGCTAGATTATTTAGCGTCTAAAAAGCTTTTCAGTAAATCAGAGCGAGAAGGGTGACGTAATTTACGCAGTGCCTTCGCCTCAATTTGACGAATACGTTCACGTGTTACGTCAAACTGTTTACCTACTTCTTCTAACGTGTGGTCGGTATTCATATCAATACCAAAACGCATACGTAGTACTTTCGCTTCACGGGCTGTTAAGCCAGCGAGCACGTCGTTAGTTGCGCCACGAAGAGACTCCATTGTTGCCGAATCGATTGGCGAATCAATAGTCGTATCTTCGATAAAGTCACCTAAGTGCGAATCTTCATCATCACCAATTGGTGTTTCCATTGAAATTGGCTCTTTTGCAATCTTAAGTACCTTACGGATTTTATCCTCAGGCATCATCATGCGTTCAGCTAATTCTTCTGGATTTGGCTCACGACCCATTTCTTGTAACATTTGACGTGAAATACGGTTCAATTTATTGATCGTTTCAATCATATGTACTGGAATACGGATTGTTCTTGCTTGGTCAGCAATAGAGCGCGTAATTGCTTGACGGATCCACCATGTAGCATAAGTTGAAAACTTATAACCACGACGGTATTCAAACTTATCAACCGCTTTCATCAAACCAATGTTACCTTCTTGGATTAAATCTAAGAACTGTAAACCACGGTTGGTGTATTTTTTAGCGATTGAAATTACAAGACGTAAGTTTGCTTCTACCATCTCTTTTTTAGCACGGCGCGCTTTCGCTTCACCAATACTCATGCGACGGTTTATATCTTTAATACGTTCAATGCTTAAGCCTGTGCTTTCTTCCATTGAAGTAAGTTTGCTAATACAGCGAAGTATTTCAGGCTTCACTTCTTCAAGTTTAGCTGAATGCTTTTCGTTTGCTGCAATTTCAATATCAAGCCATGCTGTGTCAGTTTCGTTGTTTGCAAAATGCTTAACAAAGGTTTTCTTTGGCAGCTTTGAAACTTGAACTGCATGCTTCATGATAAGACGTTCTTGAACGCGAACTCTGTCCATCATTTCACGCATGTTATTAACCATGCGATCAAACTGTTTAGGCACGAGTTTAAAGGTTCTGAACAGCTCACCGATTTCTAAAATAGCGGCTTGAGACTCTGGATGAGAGCGACCTTTCTTATCGAATGTTTCACGTGCTTTGGTGTATAAATCACGTAAATTTTCGAAATGGATGCGCGCTTCTTCAGGATCTGGACCTGTATCTACTTCTTCTTCGTCTTCATCATCGCTGTCATCGTCATCATCGTCGCTGTCATCAAGCTGTTTTTCACTTAATTCAGAACCAATGTTGGTGGCAGCAATAGGTGGTGCTTCTTCTGCATCAGGATCGAAAAAGCCAGAGATAATATCGCTAAGGCGCATCTCTTCTGCTTCAAACTTATCCCACTGTTCAAGTAGGTAAGTGATCGCTTCTGGGTATTCAGCAACCGAAATTTGAACTTGGTTAATGCCTTCTTCAATACGCTTAGCGATAACAATTTCGCCTTCACGGGTAAGAAGTTCAACAGTACCCATTTCACGCATATACATGCGAACAGGGTCAGTTGTACGGCCAATTTCTTTTTCTACAGTAGCAAGGGCTGCAGCGGCAGCTTCCGCTGCGTCTTCGTCTGTCGTGGTTTCTTGCATCATTAATTCATCGGCATCAGGCGCGTTTTCGCTAACCTTGATACCCATGTCATTAATCATGCTAATGATATCTTCTACTTGATCTGAGTCGATAATATCTTGTGGAAGGTGATCATTAACTTCTGCAAAAGTTAAGTAACCTTGCTCTTTACCTTTTTGAATCAGAAGTTTTAATTGTGACTGAGGAGTTGGATCCATAGAGATTGTTTCTTCCACTCTGATAAGTTGATACAACAGGCGCCATCATGGAGTTTGCTCAAAGGCTAACCAGAATAATGTGACGCAGTGAATAGCACAGTATAACAGCCTAAATCAAATCTGACTAGGGTCTGTTGGTCTTTCAGGATTAAAGTTTGTTCAATCCAAGGGTGGTTTAATCGCGGCGCGAGGTTTGTAACCTAGTGGGCTAAGTAAAAACCGAACAACAAAGAGTAAACCCCCCTTGGGTCGAACCCAAAGGGCAGCGCGTGTTTGGCATTTATGCTGCGTTATCGCCTATTTATGTGAAATAACCACACTACATAGGCTCTGCCTTGTCTAAATACCAAACACACTGCTGTAAACTTAACCTCGAAAGATAAACAGACCCTAACTATTAGTCGTTTTTAACGCTGTCATTAGCAAATGACATTCTAGTCGTTCGTCGCTATTTAGGCCCTGTGTCTTGTCTTTTATTAATAGGGTCTCTAGTCGATAATTTAAACACTGATCTTCAATAAATTTGAAAGTATTTTGAAAAACAGTCTCTAAACGCTCTTCATTTATTTGATGTTGCCATGTCGCTAACTTAGTTAATGGCTCGTAGTCATCGGTGTCTCGAAATGATTCAAGAATTTGTGCGGTGGTAATGCCATCTTTTTGTAATGCTTGATGTTGTAGTCGCAATAATAAGCCAATACCCGCAATATTCATTTGTGCTAAATCGGGCAAATAGGGCACACTTTTAGCCAAATTAGGGTGCTGAATTAAAATGCCTATCGCTTGGCGCATGGGAGTAATTTTAAATTTGCGTTCAATTGCCTGCTGCTGTTTTGGCGTTTTTAAGTGGTTATTGAGTTGCTCACGGGTGCGACCAATTAATCGCCCAAGTTGCTCTAGGATATTTTCTTGATAAAACTCACTTGGGATCTTTTCAATAAGAGGCAGTGCCGCGCTGAGTAACTTGGCCTTTCCTGAATCAAGTGTTAAATCAATCTCTTTACTTAGTTTATTAAACAGCACTTTAGTGAAGTCATCTGCGTTTTCAAGGCGTTGCTCAAAAGCCTCTTTACCTTCTTGTTGTACGAGTGAATCAGGGTCTTCACCATCGGGTAAAAATACAAAATGCAGTGCTTTGCCATCGTTTAAGTAAGGCAGCGCATTTTCGAGTGCGCGCCACGCAGCATCTTTACCTGCACGGTCACCATCGTAACAACAAATAACTTTATCTGTGGTTCTAAATAAAGTGTGCATATGCTCGCTGGTTGTCGCTGTGCCAAGGGCTGCTACGGCATATTCAATACCTTGTTCTGCCAGCGCGACTACGTCCATGTAACCTTCTACAATCAGTACATGGTCAAGCTTTTTGTGCGCTTGTTTAGCTTCATACAGGCCATAGAGTTCAAAGCCCTTATGAAATATGCGCGTCTCCGGAGAGTTTAAATATTTAGGCCCTTGATCGGCTTGCATTACTCGTCCACCAAAAGCAATAACGCGGCCGCGTTTATCACGAATTGGGAACATTAAGCGATCACGAAAAAAGTCGAACTGTTTGCCTGGGGTTTTCTCTGATGCGAGTTTAAGCTCAACTAATTGTTCTTTTTGTTCTTGGTTTCGCCCAAGTTGTTGGCACAGACCTTCCCATTCGCTGGGCGCATAACCTATCATAAACTTTTTAACGGTTGCGCCGCTTAAGCCGCGACCTTTAACGTAATCGATTACTGCTTCAGAGTTACTGTGATGTTTTAACTGATGTTGATAAAAGCGTGCTGCATGCAGCATTAGATCATAGTCTGAACGTTTTTGTGCCGCTGTGCGCTCTGGTCCATTACTGCTTCCTTGTTCGCGAGGAACATCAAGGTTAAGTAAACTGGCTAGCTCTTCAATTGCATCAACAAACTCGAGTTTGTCATACTCCATTACAAAAGAAATAGCATTGCCGTTAGCGCCACAGCCAAAGCAATGATAAAACTGTTTATCTTGCGATACGGTAAATGAAGGCGACTTCTCATTATGAAAAGGACAGCAAGCCTGATAGTCTTTGCCCGCTTTTTTCAACCCTACCTTTGAGTCAATCAGGTCGACAATATCGGTTCGTGCCAATAAATCATCGATAAAGTTGCGTGGGATCTTTCCAGCCATTGTTTAAAGTACAGCCCTAAGATAAATAGAAAAGTGATGAAAACGAATTATAATACGCAAAGATTTGAACACAAATGCATAATTTTTTGAAGTACTAAATCTCTAAACGAAGAAACCGAGCTCAAGGCTCGGTTTACTTCAATCATACTAAATGTATGTGGGGGTATTAGGCAGTTAATCGTTGCTTAATTAAACCTGAGATTTTGCCCATATCGGCACGACCTTCGGCTTTGCTTTTGATTATACCCATTACTTTACCCATGTCTTGCATACCTGCTGCGTTAGTATCAGCAATAGCCGCGTCAATGAGAGCAATAATTTCTTCTTCACTCAATTGTTGAGGTAAAAAAGCTTCAAGTGCTGTAATTTCATTGGCTTCAATATCAGCTAAATCATCACGCCCAGCATCTTTGTACTGAGTGTAAGAGTCGCGACGTTGTTTAACAAGCTTCACTATAACGGAGATAATACCTGCGTCGTCTAGTGTTATTTGCTCGTCAATTTCACGTTGCTTGATTGCAGCAAGTACCATACGAATAGGGTTAAGACGTTGTTTGTCTTTGGCTCTCATCGCATCTTTTTGCGCATCTTTTAGCGTTATTAAAAGGCTCATTTATACAAGACCTAATATATTAGTATAATTTAACGCGACGAGCGTTATCACGAGAAAGTTTTTTCATGTGACGTTTAACAGCAGCTGCTTTTTTACGCTTACGCTCAGCTGTTGGTTTTTCATAGTGCTCGCGACGACGAACTTCTGAAAGGATACCTGCTTTTTCACATGAACGCTTGAAGCGACGAAGTGCTACGTCAAACGGTTCGTTCTCTCTTACTTTAATTACTGGCATTAAAAATTCACCTACCTAAATTATGAGCGTTGCTCAAGTTGATCAAACATTGATCAAGTGGTTCAAAAATGGTGCGGTATTGTAATCCGAAGCAACACCACATGTAAAGGATAATATTAACAGAAACACAGCAGCTAAAACAGTGTTAATTTATATGGCGTTGGTAAAGCCTACAAAAAACTTGCCCTGCCCTTTTTTCTTTAATTAACAACCAGTTATTTGGTGCTTTGAACGAGGTTAGCTCGGTTTCTACTTCAACATATATCAATGCTTCTGGGTCGAGCCATTGATTATTTTCCAATAAATCACAGCATGATTGAGCTAAATTTTTGCGAAATGGCGGGTCAATAAAAACCAAATTAAATGTGTCACTGGTGTTTTTTCTCTCTAAAAACGTCAGTGTATTAGTATTAACGACTTGCGCGTTTTGTGCATGAAGCGTCGCAATGTTTTGTTCTAATTGTTTTGCTGCTTGTGAATCAAGCTCTATAAATGTGGTGTGTTTTGCAAAACGCGACAATGCTTCAAATCCCAATCCACCGGAACCGGCAAAGCAATCGAGAGTGTGCGCATCGCGGGTATCGTGCATCAACCAATTAAACACCGTTTCTTTAATTCGGTCGGTTGTAGGACGCAGACCTTGAACATCTTTTACTGGCAGTTTTCGACCGCGAAATTGGCCGCTAATGATTCTAATAACCCCATCAGCTGATTTATGAGTGGTGTTATTTTGTGTGGTTTTTTTTCTCATTTAACTCACTAAAAATTGGTATCTATGATCTAGCTCAGATAATATTGCAATCATATCACGGCGTGTCATTTTTCAACTGCGCTAAAAGTGTTACTATTATGCACCCTCGAGGATAACGTGTTGCTAAAAGCAATTATTTAGGCTTAAAAGCACGCTATCATTATCGTTAGTTTATCAGATTTTTATAAGTGGTTATTAGCAAGTATGGCAAAAAAAAGTAAATTCATGTCGTGGCTCGGTTTTGGCAAGTCAGATAAAAAACAAGCAGAAGCTGATAAACAACAAGCATTAGCAAAAGAGCAGGCAGAAAAAGCCGAACAAGAGCGTTTAGCTGCAGAGCAAGCTGAGGCAGAGCGCTTACAAGCTGAAGCAGAAGCCGAGCGTATAGAGCAAGCTCGAATTGCAGCTGAACAAGATCGTTTAGCACAAGCGCAGGCAGAAAAAGCCGAGCAAGACCGTCTAGTCGCAGAGCAAGCTGAGGCAGAGCGTTTACAAGCTGCAGCAGAGGCCGATCGCTTAGAACAAGAGAAACAGGCGCAAGCACAGCGTGCAGCGGCAGAAGAAAAACAAGCGATTGAACACGCTAACGCAGAGCTATTAGCTAAACAGCAGGCAGATGCAGAGCAACAAAGACAAGAGCAAGCCAAACGTTTAGCAGAACAAGAAGCGCAAATGCAGTTAGAGCAAGAGCGCATTGCAGCAGAAAAAGCTGAGAACGAGCGTTTAGAACAACAGCGTATTGCAGCAGAGCAAGCTGAGAACGAGCGTTTAGAACAACAGCGTATTGCAGCAGAACAAGCTGAGAATGAACGTTTAGAGCAACAGCGCATTGCAGCAGAACAAGCTGAAAATGCGCGTTTAGAGCAACAGCGCATTGCAGCAGAACAAGCTGAGAATGCGCGTTTAGAGCAACAGCGCATTGCAGCAGAACAAGCTGAGAACGAACGTTTAGAACAACAGCGTCTGGCTGCTGAAGAGGAGTCCGAACGCCTAGAGCAAGAGCGACTGACCGCAGAGCTTGCAAAGGAAGAAGCTATAAAAGCGGAAAAACCTAAAAAAGAAGGTTTTTTCTCTCGCCTCAAAAAAGGCTTACTGAAAACACGCGTTAATATTGGTTCTGGCTTTGCCTCAATCTTCAGCGGTAAAAAAATTGACGATGAGTTATTTGAAGAATTAGAGACTCAGTTACTCACTGCCGATCTTGGTGTTGATACCACCATGAAGCTAATCGATAACCTGACCGACGCCGCTGATCGCAAGCAGCTTAAAGATGGTGATGCGCTTTATGAATTAATGAAGCAAGAAATGGCAACTATGCTGAAAACAGCAGAGCAGCCTTTAGAAATACCAGCAGACAAAAAGCCTTTCGTTATCCTTATGGTAGGTGTAAACGGCGTAGGTAAAACCACCACCATTGGTAAAATGGCGAAACAATTTCAAAACCAAGGTAAATCGGTAATGCTTGCTGCCGGTGATACATTTAGAGCCGCAGCAGTAGAGCAGCTTCAAGTCTGGGGTGAGCGTAATAGTATTCCTGTTATAGCTCAGCACACTGGTGCTGATAGCGCCTCAGTGGTATTTGATGCCTTTCAAGCCGCTAAAGCGCGTAATGTTGATGTGTTAATTGCTGATACAGCAGGGCGCTTGCAAAATAAAGATAACTTAATGCAAGAGCTTGAAAAAATAGCCCGTGTGATGAAAAAAGTAGACCCAGATGCACCGCATGAAGTGATGCTTACAATTGATGCTGGCACAGGCCAAAATGCGATTAGCCAAGTAAACTTATTTAATCAATGTGTAGGTCTAACGGGTATCACACTATCAAAGCTTGATGGCACCGCTAAAGGCGGGGTTATTTTTGCCGTTGCTGATAAGTTTAATATTCCTATTCGTTACATTGGTGTAGGTGAAAGTATTGATGATTTACGCACCTTCAAGAGCGATGACTTTATTGACGCGCTATTTAGCCAAGATGAGGACGACGTTTAATTTACCAAAAGGGAGCCTGCTCCCTTTTTAATTGCAAGGAATACCAATTGCGTTAGGGCGTTTAATGAGGTTGGCATAATAAAAAATGATAAATTTTCAGCAAGTAAGTAAAACCTATGCCGGTGGGCATCGCGCGCTTGAAAAAGTGAGTTTTCATATAAAACCAGGCGAACTGGCTTTTTTAACGGGCCACAGTGGTGCCGGTAAAAGTACACTTTTAAAGCTTATTAGCTTGATGGAACGTCCTTCTGCGGGCAATGTGTTTATCAATGGCGTGGATTTAAATAAGTTAAATTCACGACAAATTCCGTATGCACGCCGCGACATTGGTATTATTTTTCAAAATCATCGTCTATTAGAACGATACACGGTATTCGATAACGTTGCTTTGCCCTTAATTATTGAAGGGACTCACCACAAGCAAATTGCCAAGCGTGTGCATGGCGCGCTCGATAAAGTGGGCTTGTTAGATAAAGTACGCTGTCATCCCTCCACACTCTCTGGCGGTGAGCAGCAACGTGTAGGGATTGCACGAGCCATTGTTAATTCTCCTCCTATACTATTAGCTGATGAACCTACCGGTAACCTTGATCCTGAGTTATCAATGGAAATATTACGCCTGTTCGAAGACTTTAATAAGCATGGCACCACGGTTTTAATTGCCACCCATGACTTGGGGTTAGTATCACGAATGAAGTATCGTAGTTTAACGCTTCATGATGGGCGGATGAGCCAAGATCCACTGGCTGAGGGTGTATTATGAGTTTACTGTTCAAAAGCCGTCAAAATAGTAATGATAAACAAAAAAAATCCGTATTCTCTGGCGGTTACTTTTTCATTATTAATATTTTTCGCCAAGGTGTGTACAGTCTTGGGGAAATGTGGCGCACGCCATTAGCCTCTATGATGACCATTGCTGTTCTGGGTTTGAGTTTAACGTTGCCCGCAACGTTATATTTAGTGGTTAAAAATGTGCAGCAAGTGAGTAGTGGTTTTGAGCAAGCCAGCGAAATATCCTTGTTTGTAAAAGAGGATATGAGCGAGCAAGAAACGCAAACTCTAGTTAAACGCTTAGCGCTATATCCTGAAATACAACGTGTGACTTTTATTTCTCGCACTGAGGCTTTGGATGAATTTAAAGAAATGTCTGGGTTTGGTCAGGCTTTAGAATACCTAGATAGTAACCCATTACCGAATGTGGTTTTAGTTACACCAACCCAGCGACATAGCCAACCTAATGCGGCTAAGCTATTGCTTAAAAAACTTGAAGGTGAACGCGAAGTTGATTTTGGTAAGCTTGATATTGCTTGGCTTGAACGTTTAAATGCATTACTCAGTTTACTAAAAGAAAGTGTAATTACGATTGCGCTATTATTACTTACCTCAGTGACGCTTATTATAGGCAACACAATTCGTTTATCTATTATGGATAAAAAAGAAGAAATACAGGTAATGAAGCTCGTAGGGGCAACTAATACCTTTATTCATGCCCCCTTTTTATGGACTGGCATTTGGTATGGCGTGATTGGCGGATTGTTTGCTTTTATTTGCGTAGCATTAATGATGTGGTGGCTATCTGCTGCTGTAAGCAGTGTTGCAGGGGTATATCAAACCAGCTTTACGCTAATAGGGCTTAGCCTTAATGAATTTGGCGCGTTGGTATTGTTGGCCACTAGCTTAGGCTTTATTGGTTCTTACTTATCGGTTAACCGTTACATCTCAGAAATAGAACCCGATAAGGTTTAGGGCCCTAATATAATTCTTAAAACTGTCATGTTTTAAGTTTAAAATTATAAACACCCAAAGCAAAAAGATTAATCTTTGCTTTGGCTAGGGTCTGTTGACCTTTGCGGATTAAAATTTGTTCAAATTAGGGGCGGTTTAATCGCGGCGCGAGGTTTGTAACCTAGTGGGCTAAGTAAAAACCGAGCAACAAAGAGTAAATCGCCCCTAGGCAGAACCCTTTGGGCAGCGCCTGTTTGGCATTGATGCTGCGTTATCACCTATTTATGGGGAATAACCACACCACATAGGCTCTGCCTTGCCTAAATACCAAACAGACTGCTGTAAATTTAACCTTGAAAGGTCAACAGACCCTAAACTAATTCATAGGTTATTCAGTCGCCTAGTGTAGACTGACTTAATACTAAAAAAACCACTTGATTTATGATTCAAAAAAGTTTTAAATTCAAGTTAGCACTCTTACTAAAAGAGTGCTAAAATGGTTTCAAATGTTTATCACCGAGGTGAAAAATGAGTAAAGATTTATACGCAATGGCACTTACAGTTGGGCAACAAAGCGCAAGTATGGATGGCTATCTTCAAGCTGTTAGTACTATTCCTATGCTTAAAGTTGAGCAAGAGCAGGAACTTGCAAAAAAACTTCAGGAAGAAGGCGATCTTAGTGCTGCAAAGCAACTCATTATGTCGCATTTGCGCTTTGTAGCGCACATAGCTAAAAGCTACTCGGGTTACGGGTTACCACAAGCTGATTTAATTCAAGAGGGTAACATTGGACTGATGAAGGCAGTAAAACGTTTTGACCCATCAGTGGGTGTACGTTTGGTTTCATTTGCGGTTCATTGGATCAAAGCCGAAATTCATGAGTTTGTGCTTAAAAACTGGCGTATCGTAAAAGTTGCGACAACCAAAGCGCAACGTAAACTGTTTTTTAATCTTCGTAAAAACAAAAAACGTTTAGGCTGGTTTAATCAAGCTGAAGTTAGCACAGTAGCGAGCGAGCTAGGTGTGAGTGAAAAAGAAGTGCGTGAAATGGAGTCGCGTATGAGCGGCCAAGACATGGGCTTTGACTTAACAGGCGACGATAACGACGATGCGCCAACCAGTACTTACTCACCAGTGCAATACTTAACGGATGGTACTGCTGACTTAGCCGATGATATTGAGCAGCAACAATGGCAAGAGCAGTCGCATACGCGATTATTTAGCGCTTTGAAAACCCTCGATGAGCGTTCTCAAGATATCGTTAGCGCACGCTGGTTGTCAGATGATAAAGCAACACTGCAAGAGTTGGCTGAAAAATACAGCGTATCAGCAGAGCGTGTTCGCCAGCTGGAAAAAACAGCAATGAAAAAATTACAAAGCGCGATGAGTTAATCGCACTTATAAAGTTATAAAGCCCTGCATGAAAATGCGGGGCTTTTTTTTAGTTAAAAAAAGAGGTTAACAAAAAGTATCGTCTTTCTTATTTTGCTTACCTCTAGTCACATCTGTATATCTTTTAATTAAATATACCCTAGTTAAAGTTAATGAATAAGTTTGGTTTTAATTTAAATACATGATTTTAGTTTGTTTTTAATTTGGGTATATGAAAATATTCGCGCACCTGAGCGACTTGTCGTTCAAACCGTAGCCTAAATTAAACTGTTAATTACTGTGCTTATTGCCTTTCAATTTCATTTAACGCGAGTATTTACACTCAATATGAACTCATATTCACTAAAGAAAAAGATCTTGCTATCGGTGGTTCTTGCCCTAGCCGTTATTATTGTATTGCTATCGTGGAATAGCTACACCTCTCAAAAAGCGTTACTGTTAAAAAGCAGTATTGATAATGTAAGTCAGTCTGGTAAGCAGCAAGCTGCGAGTATTGAAGATTGGCTAGCTAGTCGTCAGCAGATCATAGAGTCAGTTGCGAGTAAGGTTGAGGGCAATACGCTCAGCGCATTACAGCAAGCCCAAGTGTCGGGTGGTTTTCAATTAACTTACTTTGGAGATAGTATCGGGAAAATGACTGACTCTGATCCAAGTATTGATCGAACCGGCTACGACCCGCGCACTCGTCCATGGTATAAACAAGCACAGTTGAAAAATGGCACCGTAATTACCAAGCCTTATTTAGATACTGCGTTTAATCAGTTGGTTGTTTCTATTGCTAAAACCACACAAAGTGGTGTGGTAGCGGGTGATTTATCGATTGAGTCTTTAGTTAATGATGTTAATACTATGTCTTTACCGGCAAATGGGTATGCCATCATGATGCATCAAGATGGCACTGTGATTGCCTATAAAGACACTAAAAAAGTAATGGCAGATATTACGCATATTGACTCGAAAATAAATCACCAATTCATTTTATCTAATAGTCAAAACGGTGAATTTACTCCCCTTTATTTTAAAGATGAAGGCCGAGAGAAGCTTGTTTGGGGTGAAAATATAAATAATACCGATTGGCAGTTGCTATTTGTACTGGATAAAGAAACCTTAGAGGCACCGTTAATTAGTTTATTAGTAACTCAACTCGTATTAGTCAGTGTGGTACTTTTATTGAGCGTGTTGGCTATTTCATGGTTATTAAGTGTGTTGCTTGCGCCGTTAAGCAGAGTATCTCAAGCGTTATCAACAATTGCTGATGGTAACGGTGATTTGACCCAGCGTATTAGTGTTGATACACAAGATGAAGTTGGGGTACTGGCTGATAGTTTTAATCGCTTTGTAAGCAGCCAGCATGAGCTTATAAGCCATATTCGCCAGTTAGCTACTGATTTAGATTTTGATGCAGAGAAAAGCTTAATCACCAATCAAAACAGTGTCAGTGAGTTGCAGCGTCAGCAACAAGAAGTAGCGATGGTTGCCACTGCGGTTACAGAGATGGCAAGTGCAACACATGAGATTGCTGCTAATGCCGAAAATACCGCGACGGCATCACAGCAGTCAGCGCAAAGTAGTCGTGAAGGTAAACTGTTAGTTGATAAAACCAGAAACACGATTAACTCACTTGCGGGTGAAATAGACCAAACAACCACCGTCATTGGCGAACTAAGCTTACATGCTCAGGCTATATCGAGTATTTTGACCACAATTCAAGAAATTGCTGAGCAAACAAATCTCTTAGCACTCAATGCCGCAATAGAGGCTGCCCGTGCTGGTGAACAAGGGCGTGGCTTTGCAGTGGTTGCCGATGAGGTGCGTGTTCTATCAAGAAGAACGCAAAACTCCACAGCAGAAATTTACACCACCATAGAAACCTTACAAAATACGACCAAAAAAGCAGTGAGCTTGATGGGCAGCAGCAAGGGGTATGCTAACAATAGTGTGGATGATGTTAATGCAGCAGCTCATGCACTAGAGGAAATCACCTTAGCAGTGAATGAAATTTCTGATATGGCGGGTCAAATAGCGGTTGCAGCAGAAGAGCAAACGCAAGTGACCAATGAAATTACTCGAAATACGGTCGCCATTAAAGATGTAACCGATGAAATTACTACCTCAGCCACTGCGCATTTAAGCCAAGCTGAAGTATTAAAAGACAGAGCTACAGATTTAAATGCCAAAGTAGCGACGTTTATTTTATAAATATAATGCGCTTAAGTGAGTTAAATTAACTGACGGGGTAGGATGTTTACTTACCCCATCAGTTTAATGAAATAGCTTGTTGCTGAGCTATTTGTACATATTTACGTTCGACCAGTTGCGATACTGGCACCAGTTCAAATCCTTGCTCACTTAATTGCGGCAAAGCGTGGCGTAAAAAATCGATGGTTTCGGGGTAGGGATGCGCTATTGCAATGGCAAACTGATACTTAGTTGCTTTTGATTTTAGCTCTTCTAATCTTAATTGTAGTTGCTCTGTGGTCGTTATATTGTCTAAAAATACATGTCGGCTAATGTTTTCCACTCCCAAAAAGTTGGCTGCATTCTGAGCTTGGCTTAATTCAGTTGTACGGCTATCAAGAAAATATAGCTGGCGTTTTTTGAGTACTTCCATGGTCCATTTCATTGCTTGGCTTTGTTGAGTCAGCGCAGAGCCCATATGGTTATTAACTCCTTTAACTTGCGGTAAACTCGCCAGCGCATTCCCGAGCGTTTGTTGAAGTTTTGCTTTATCCATATTTAAAGTGAGCGCACCTGGCCCGAGTTTTTTACCATTTAAAGCCTGCATAGGAACATGCAACAGGAGCTCTTTATTTGACTGACTAGCAAGGGTTGCAAATATTTGAGAATAGGGGGTGTGGGGCAATATTGAATAGGACAACTGCCCAGGTAAACTCAGGAATTCTAAATCACGTTGATGATAACCTATATCATCGATCACTATGGCTATTTGCTTGGCTTTAACAGCACTCGTTGTTGCAAATAAGGCAAAAAAAAGCCCAGCTAACACCATTAAATTTATAATTTTCACGTTTTATAATTTTTATTATCTTTAAATAGTTTACCGTTTTTATTGCATGCTAAGTAGCTGTTTTGCTTTTACTAACTGGATATCGGCTAATTCTTCAGCGTTAAAAACGGAGTTTTGTTCTGATTGTTCATTTTTTATTATAACGGCTTTATTTGTTTGTGGAAGTGTTGTTTGATTAATCGCCACATTTGGAGTTACGCCAATACCTTCAATCGATTCACCTGATGGCGTAAAGTAGCGTGCGGTGGTTAGTTTTAAGGCGGTATCACCATCGCCTAATGGAATGAGTGATTGTACCGATCCTTTGCCAAACGACTGACTCCCCACTATTTTTGCACGCATATTTTCTTTTAGTGCTGCAGCCAGTATTTCTGCTGCTGAGGCTGAGTTTTCATTAATCAGGACAACAATAGGTGCGCCTTTTAAAATATCGCCGCGCTTAGCGTAAAACGACTGATTAGAATCATAAAAACGTCCTTTGGTTGTTACGATTAGACCATCTTGTAAAAAGAGATCTGCCACAGCAACCGCGCTTTTTAAAGTCCCACCAGGGTTGTCTCGTAAATCAATAATCAGGCCTTTTAATGCGTGGCCGTAATTGTTTTGCATAGCGGCTATTTGTAAGGCAACTTCATGCAAGGTGTGGTTTGAAAAGGTATTTATAGCAATATAACCGCTACCAGCATCAAGTAGTTGCTTAGTTACACTGGCCAGTTTTATTTGTTTTCTGCTGAGGTTAAATATGAGCGGTGTTAGATTGTTATTTCGGATAATACTTAGTTGTACTTTATTGTTGGGGCTGTCTTTAATTTGCTGCGCGACTAAGTCAATCGGACTGTTTTCTACATGGTGCTGATTAACGGCAGTAATAATATCGCCAGCTCGCAGACCGACTTGTTTAGCAGGCGAATTATTAATTATTTTAACAATCGTGGTGCGCTGCTCAATATTTTTGACCTCAATGCCTAAGCCAGTATAGCGACCATTGGTATTATCAAATAACGCATTTAGCTCATTTTTATCTAAATATTTAGAGTAGGGATCGAGCTTAGAGTATAAACGTTCAAATTGAGAGGTGTTGTATTCAATGTATTCACTGTTATGCAGTGCCAAATCATCAACGTAGTAGGTATGAATATTAAACAGTATTTCATTTATTTTTTGGCTTTCTAAATCTTTGACCGAACTGGCATGAGCATTATTTATAAAGCCAAAAAGTGCCAGTAAAAAAAATAACTGCAAACAAAACCAAAACATTGGTTTTGTTTGCGATACTTTTTTTTGGCAAATGTGTGTGTTTATCATAACTGCCTCTACTAGGATGCAGTTATTTTGATACTAAATACGCCTGCACCATTTTATGGGATTAACAGCACGCCCTTTATGACGTATTTCAAAGTATAGACCAGAATCAGCTTGTCCACCGCTTTGCCCAACTAATGCAACACTTTCACCTTCTCTGACCATATCACCCACGTCTTTTAGCAAGGTTTGTGCATGCCCGTATAAGCTCATAAAGCCTTCTCCGTGGTCCACAACAATCACCCAGCCGTAACCTTTTAACCAATCTGCAAATACCACCTGACCGTTATGAATGCTATTTATTGAAGTGCCCTCTGCAGCAGAAATTAACACGCCTTTCCAGTTAATTCCGCCGTGCTTACGTTGGCCAAACTTGTGCGTTAGTTTGCCTTTACTCGGCCAGCTTAATCTTCCTTTATTTTTATTTAGGCCCAATAGCTCAATTTTTGTGGTTTTTTCTTCTTCAAGTTCTTTAATAGTTGCTATCAGCGTTTGTTCGTTCTCTTCTAAGTAACTAATTGAATTTTTTGTTTTATTTAACTGCTTTTTTAGATTTTTTAGGCTGGCTTGGCGCTCATTTTTAGCGTCAAGAAGCGCTGCTTGTCGCCTTTTTTGTTCATCAAATAAAGCAACTAGCTTTTCTTTTGTTTTTTCAAGCTCAGCTTGATTTTTCGCAATTTCTACCTGCAGCGCTTTAAGTTCATCAAGCTGCTTTATGCGGGCTTTATTTAAGTAGTTGTAATAGCTAAGCGTACGTTCAAATTTAGCGGTATTTTCTTGGTTAAGCAGCATTTTTGAATAGTCATCACTACCTGCCATATAAGCACTTTTTAACTGTGCTGCTAACACACGCTGAAATTGGGCTTGTTGTTTTTCAAGCTTTATCGCGCGTTGTTGTTGCTCTGCTTGCTGTTGTTGTGTTTTTTTAACTGATTGCTCAGCCATATTGAGTGCTTTAGCGTTTTTCGCTATAGCGAGTTCATGTGCTTTTAGCTTTTGCTGCTGTTTAGCTATTTCTTTTTGCTGTTGTTGATATTCAGCTTGGCTTTGCTCTAAAGCCACTTGAACTTGGGATAGGTCTTTTTTAGTACGATCTTCATTAGCCACGGCAACGCCAGTGACTAATGAATGCAGTACACAGATACACGCAATGACGCGGTATGCGCTTTTTTTCATAGGTTATTTCAACACCATAATTGGCGACCCTGTCATTTCTGCAGGTTGCTCTAACCCCATTAAATGCAGCATGGTTGGGGCAACATCGCTCAAGGCTTTGCCTGAATAAGCTTGTGCATCGCGACCTACATAAATAAACGGCACGGGCTCACTGGTATGTGCTGTGTGCGCTTGGCCTGTTTTAAGGTTTGCCATTTGCTCTGCATTGCCATGATCGGCGGTAATAAGTGCTTCGCCGCCATACTCTTTCAATGCATCCACTACACGGCCAATACAGTTATCTACTGCCTCACAGGCTTTAACTGCAGCCTCAAATACACCTGAATGACCGACCATGTCGCCATTAGGGTAGTTACAAATAATGGCATCGTATTTTCCACTTTTTATTGCTTCTACTAGCTTATCGGTAAGCATTTTTGAGTTCATTTCTGGCTGCAAATCATAAGTTGCAACCTGAGGTGATGGGATAAGTTCACGGGTTTCGCCGTCAAACTCATCTTCTCGTCCACCACTGAAGAAAAAGGTAACATGAGCATATTTTTCAGTTTCAGAAATACGCAGTTGAGTTTTACCTTGTTTTTCAAACCATTCGCCAAGTACGTTATTAAGCGGCGTGGGGCCAAAAGCAACAGGCGCATCTATATCGGCTGCGTATTCAGTCATCATTACAAAGCCGCTAAGCTCAGGCGATTTTTTCTTATTAAAGCCGTCAAAGCCTGGTTCTACAAAGGCGCGGGTTATTTCGCGTGCGCGGTCTGCTCTAAAGTTTGCAAATATAATGGTGTCGCCATCATTTACTTTTACAGGTTCGCTGCCTTTAGGAGTGATCGTGCTGGCTGCTACAAATTCGTCATTTTCATCGCGCTCATAAGCGGCATTTAGTGCACTTACGCCTTCTTCATAATCAAAATCGCTTTCACCTAAGGTGATTAAATTATAGGCTTTTTCAACACGGTTCCAGCGGTTGTCTCTGTCCATGGCATAGTAACGGCCAATTAGTGAGGCTAAACGGCCACATTTAAGTTCGCTAAATAAGGCTTCAATACGCTCAATAGACGCTTTAGCACTACGCGGTGGTGTATCGCGTCCATCTAAAAAGGCATGAAAGTACACCTCTTTAGCGCCGCGTTTTGCAGCTAGTTGTATGCTGGCAACAATATGATCTTCGTGGCTATGCACGCCACCTGGACTTAACAGTCCCATAATGTGTACAGCTTTGTTGGCATGAACGGCTTTATCAATGTTTTCAACAAGTGCAGGGGTCGTATCAAATTCGCCATCATCAATGGCTTTGGTGATACGGGTAAAATCTTGATACACAATACGGCCTGCGCCTAAATTAACATGGCCCACCTCAGAATTACCCATTTGGCCATCAGGAAGACCGACATCTAAACCCGATGCTGAAATTAATGTATGAGGACGTGTGGCCCAAAGCTCATCTAATACAGGGGTGTTAGCAGCTAAAATAGCATTGCTTTGCTCATCTTCTCTGTATCCCCAGCCATCTAAAATCATTAATACCAGTGGTTTTTTATGCTCTGTCATAGTCACTCCTATTAGGGTCTGTTGACCTTTGCGGATTAAAATTTGTTCAAACTAGGGGCGGTTTAATCGCGGCGCGAGGTTTGTAACCTAGTGGGCTAAGTAAAAACCGAGCAAAGCTTCCGCGTCCTGCTCACGCCCCTTACCTACATCCATGTAGGCAACAAAGAGTAAATCGCCCCTAGGCAGAACCCTTCGGGCAGCACCTGTTTGGCATTGATGCTGCGTTATCGCCTATTTATGGGGAATAACCACACCACATAGGCTCTGCCTTACCTAAATACCAAACAGACTGCTGCAAATTTAACCTTGAAAGATCAACAGACCCTAGCGTTGCTAAAATACACGCTAACATTAATGCCAACATGCCAAGTCTTAGCATACCGCGTTTTATAGCTAGGATCAGCAATGAAAAGAAGATATTAAAAATTTTCAATTAGGATTGGCTAAATTAAAAACTTTAAAGGGCTAGGTTATTTTTCAGTTAAAAAGAGCAGGGCATTGTGGCTTTCAAGCGTGCTTAAACTCGCATTTTTAGCTGATTTGGGTATACTTGCGCGGCTAATCTCTATTTTATTCAAGTATTGAATAGGGTTGTGGGGTAAGTTAAGCCTATATTGTAGGTTAAAATTCAGAGTAGCCTAACAGCGCTCTATTGATTTGCTGATGAGTGACTGCTCATTGTGCAAGTGCAATTGGTAAGAATTTAAAATATCTAAAACATCCGTTTTAGTATGTAACTTTATAGTGGAAGTCGAATGGATCAATATATTGAATTTGTCTCAAACCATCCAATTTTAAGCCTGGCTTGGGTTGCGATTGCGTTTCTTATTATTAGTGGCGCAATAAAAAGTAAATTTTCAGCAATTCGTCAAATCAATCCTCAGCAGTTAACGTTACTTATTAACCGCGAAGACGGCCAGGTTGTTGATATGCGTGGGCAAAAAGAGTTTAAAACCGGCCATATTGCCGGTGCTGTGCACTTAAACCCAGAAAAAGCTAAAGAATCTGATTTCTCAACCCTTGAAAAGTATAAGAGCAAACCCATAATAGTGGTATGTGCTGCAGGCATGACTGCTTCAGGTGTTGCAACCGCAATGCATAAAGCAGGCTATGAACAGGTTTATGTTTTATCTGGCGGTATGGGTGCGTGGCAATCAGCAAGTCTGCCAACAACAAGCGGTCGCTAATATCTCTTAGCTAAACCGATTAAGGATTAATTATGAGTAACGTTGTTTTATACACCAAAGGATATTGTCCTTTTTGCCATCGCGCATTAGCGCTGTTAGACAGCAAAGGTGTAAAATACACAAATATTGATATTGGCGTTCAGCCAGAGCTTCGCGATGAAATGATCGCCAAAGCCGGTGGCGCAAGCACGGTTCCACAAATTTTTATCAACGATGAACACATCGGTGGCTGTGACGACATGATGGCACTAGAAGCGCAAGGTCACCTTGATGCTAAGCTCAGTGCTTAATTTAATTAATTATAATAAATAACAGGTTAGGAATAACAATGAACGAACAAAATCAAAACGCAGCAGCAGAGGCTGATGCAGGTGCACAGTTTACTATTCAACGTATTTACACTAAAGATGTGTCGTTTGAAACGCCAAATTCGCCAGCTATTTTTCAAAAGGAGTGGGCTCCAGAAGTAAAATTAGATTTAGATACGCGCTCTAACAAGCTTGATGAAGGTGTTTACGAAGTAGTGCTTGCGCTAACTGTAACGGCATCTATCGGTGAAGAAACTGCGTTTTTATGTGAAATTCAACAAGCAGGTATCTTTACGATCGCTGACGTTGAAGAAATGCAATTAGCGCACATGCTAGGTGCATTTTGCCCTAACGTGTTATTCCCATATGCACGTGAAGCGGTATCTAACTTAGTAAATCGTGGTACGTTCCCACAACTTAATCTTGCGCCAGTTAACTTTGACGCATTATTTGCACAGTACATGCAGCAACGCACAGCGCAAGCTGAGCAGGCTACAGCAGACGCTTAATTTATGAATACAGCCACATCAGCTGTTACTGTTTTAGGGGCGGGGTCGTATGGCACCGCCCTTGCTATTTGTTTAGCCCGAAATGGCCACAAAGTGACTTTATGGGGACGCAATAGCCAAGACGTTGCGACGCTTGCAGCTGAGCGAAAAAATCAACGTTACTTACCTGATATTCCTTTTCCTGACACCTTAATCCTTGAAGCAGATTTACAGCGTGCAACGCAAAGTAGCGATATTGTTTTGGTTGTTGTGCCAAGCCACGCATTTGCTGACACATTAAAGCAAATCAAACCTGCTTTGCGCCCAAATGCAAAAATAGCATGGGCCACCAAAGGGCTAGAGCCAAATACTGGGCGTTTGTTACAAGAAGTGGCAGTGCAAGAGCTAGGTGAAGAGGTGCCATTAGCGGTACTTTCAGGGCCAACCTTTGCCAAAGAAATGGCGATGGGATCACCAACTGCAATTTCGGTGTCATCAACATCATCGGCATTTGCTAAACAAATAGCCGATTTATTGCATTGCGGGCGCTCGTTTAGGGTGTATAACAATGATGATTTTATTGGTATACAGCTCGGTGGTGCGGTTAAAAACGTGATTGCCATTGGTGCGGGAATTTCTGATGGAGTGGGGTTTGGTGCAAATGCTCGTACCGCGCTTATCACTCGTGGTTTAGCAGAGTTGTCGCGTTTAGGGTGTGCACTGGGTGCAAAACCTGAAACCTTTATGGGCATGGCTGGGTTAGGTGATTTAATTCTGACCTGTACCGATAACCAATCGCGCAATCGCCGTTTTGGTTTAGCCTTAGGCAAAGGTGAGAGTGTTGATGATGCCATTGCATCAATCGGCCAAGTAGTTGAAGGCTTTAGAAATACCAAAGAAGTGTACTTACTAGCTCAACGCGCTGGTGTGGAAATGCCAATTACCGAGCAAATATACAAAGTACTCTATGAAAATAAAGACATGAAAGCAGCTGCTATGGCCTTATTAGGTCGTGAACAAAAGTCAGAATAAAACGAACTGCTAGGTTTTAGGTGACAGTTATTTTGTTTACCTAAAACCTAAAACCTAAAACCTAAAACCTTATTGCGCGTTTACAAAGCCAAGCTGGCGCCAAGATTCATACACAAACACAGCTACTGCATTAGACAGATTCATACTGCGACTATCGGCTTGCATAGGTATACGCACGCGTTGCTCGTTTGGCAGTGCTTGAATCATGTCATCAGGTAAGCCTCGGGTTTCTGGGCCGAATACTAAGCAATCACCCGCTTCATACTGTGCTTGGTGATGAAATTGGCTACCTTTAGTAGTGCAAGCATACACCTTTTTAGGTTGGCACTTTTCTAAGTAAGCATCAAATGAGGCATGGCGTTGTACATGGCTAAATTCGTGATAGTCAAGTCCAGCGCGTTTTACACGTTTGTCATCCCACTCAAACCCTAACGGTTCAATTAAATGCAATGAATAGCCAGTATTGGCACATAAACGAATGATATTCCCGGTGTTAGGCGGAATTTCAGGTTGGTATAAAACAATATCCAGCACAATAAGCCCTATAAAATCTTTAATTTGACTGGCTCAGTATACACGAACAATGAATAAAAAATGATATACTACAAACATTAAATACAACTTACACTTGGACAGATACGTGCATAATCGCAGTTATGAATTTTGGGTCAAAGCTTCAAGCATAGTGACCATGGTCATGGTGAGCCTAATGATTGCGACCAAAGCATGGGCTTGGCTGGCGTCGGGTTCGGCGTCGATGCTTGGCTCACTCACTGATTCATTAATGGATATTACCGCGACGCTAATGAGCTTTTTAGTTTTATCGTATGCACTGCGTCCTGCGGATGATGACCACCGGTTTGGTCACGGTAAAGCGGAGGCGCTTGCAGGGTTAGGCCAAGCCGCATTTATTGCGGGCTCGGGTTGTTTATTAATGTTTCACGGTATCGAGCGATTAATAAACCCAGTAGAGCTTTCGCACTCATTATTAGGTGTATGGGTGAGTATTTTTGCCATTGCTTGTACCTTGGTAATTGTATATGTGCAAAATAAAGTCGTGAAGCACACAGAATCAATCGCTATAAAAGCCGACTCCGTTCACTACAAGGGCGATTTAATTTTAAATGTGGCGGTATTGCTTGCTATTTTACTCGCCTATTATGGCGTACTGTATGCCGACCCATTGTTTGCTATCGGTGTGGCAGGTTATTTATTGTATAACAGTTGGGATATAGCAACCGAAAGTGCCTCGCATTTAATGGACAAAGAGCTACCCGATGAAGAAAAGCAAAGTATTTTTGAAATAGCGCGTAACCATAATGATGTTTATGGCGTTCACGGTATTCGCACTCGACAGGGCGGTAAAGTTAAGTTTATTCAACTGCATTTAGAGCTTGATGACAATTTACCGCTTATTCGTGCCCATAAAGTGGCAGATGAAGTGGAGCTGATGATCACTCAGCAATTTGAATCTGAAGTTGATATTTTGATTCACCTAGATCCGCTGTCGCTTAGTAGTTAACCTATTGAATCACAAAATTTATAAAGGCTTGTTAGCAATGGTTGGCGAATTTCGTCCCGCTCAAAAAACAGCTCGTGCTTAGCCCCTTTAAACTGCTTTATTAGGGTGTTTTTATGTCGGCTTGCAAGCTTATGCTGAGCTTGGTTATCAACCACTTCGTCATTTTCTGCGCTGGCTATAAATAACGGGGTTGTTATGGATAGTTTATCGAGCGCTTTAATAAATGAAAAAACAGTATGCAGCCAGCCATAGGTAACACCGCCTAATTGTAATAGTGGCGTTTGCTGATAAGTTGCCCTAAATTGATCATAGCGTATTTGGCTACTGGTTAAAGTGTTAAGCGCAAACTCTTCAGGTGTATAATCGCTTTGTCCTAACGCATAACACCCTGAGAACCCTAATAATGACGCACTGGCGGCGATAAACTGTGCTACGGGTTTTGGTATTCCTTTAGTATGAATATCAAACATGGGCGCAGATAAAAACGCCCCACTAAAGTCATGTGAGTAACGTGCTAAGTAATCAAACGCAATAGCGCCGCCCATTGAATGGCTAAGCAGTAGTTTTTTACCTTGCCAATGCTGCTTTACCACCTCAAGATTGAATTGATTGAGATCGTGACTGTAATCTTCAAATTGTTTGACATAGCCTTTATGGGGGTTTTTTAATAACCGATAAGAGCGCCCTTGGCCTTGGTGATCAACAATAAAAACAGCAAAATTATTACAATAAAGCTCCCAAAGCAGCTCTTTGTATTTATCGAGTCCTTCAATGCGCCCAGAACTAATAACAATGGCAGTGTGAGCCTGTTTAGGCTTAGCGTAAGCATAAAATAATTTACCGGCAGCCGTGCTTAAATAGGCTTTTTTGAGTGTATTAGTATAAAACTCATTAATGGCAGGCAGGTTACTTTTAAGCTCGCTTTCATTGCTATAGAACATGGTCTCTCTTTTGTATTGGTAAGCTTATCTCAACGCATAACCCGCCAGCGTCCTTATTTGATAAAGCTAAATTTCCGCCGTGGGCAATCACCGCATTTTTTGCAATGGCTAAACCCAGCCCAGTGCCGCCGCTGACTCGGTCGCGGGCGTCTGATTGCCTAAAAAATGGCTCACATAGTTTATCAAGTTGCGCTGCGGGAACGCCAGGGCCGTCATCACATATTTGTATAGTAATAATATCACTGTGTTTTAAGGTGATGCTAATAGTATGTTGTGCGTATTTAATTGCATTACGTAAAATATTTTCTAGAGCACTGGCAATCAGCATTTCGTCGCACTCTATATTTACCTCAGCATCACCTTGAATATGCAGCGTTTTATTGTGCTGTTTTGCTTCAAACTGAGCATCGTTAATCACATGGTCAACAATAACTTGTAACGACTGCGCTTGCAGTGATAAAGGTTGGCTATTGGCTTCTAAGCGCGATACCTGCAATACATCGGCTATCATTTTATCAAGTTGATTTGCTTCTTTTTCAATACGCAATAAATACGATTGGCTGGCCTCACTCGCTTGCATTTGCGCCAGCCCTGTGGCCATTTTTAAGCGTGTTAGTGGGGAGCGCAATTCATGGGATATATCGGCAAGTAAACGCTTTTGAGCGCTAAGTAGTTGCTCTAATTGATCAGCCATACGGTTAAAATCGCGTCCTAAAACTCCAAGCTCATCTTTTCGTTGACTATTTATTGATGCGCGCGCACTTAAATCGCCATTTGAGAGCCTAATTGCAGCTTGTTTTAAACTATTTATAGGGGCAATTAAATTACGACTAAATAAAAAACTTAATGTAAGTGAGGCGATAATGGCGATAGAAATTTTTAACCAAACCGGCAACAATCTTAAGCGAATAAAGAGCGGTCGCTGTTGATTTATATCGATTTCATATAACGCAAATTCGCCTTCAGGTACTCGAATGCGCACAGGGCCAAAAGCTTGGTAATATTCAGTAAAAATAATTTGAGGTGGCATGCCTTCACTAAAGTTCAGTAAGCTAAAATCAATATTATTCTCAACTTTTTTACTGATCAAAAACTCATCGCTACTTAGTGAATTTAAATAAAGTAACTTGCGTTTACTCAAACGCGGGTGAGTAATAATGTCATGAATAGAGCGCTTGTGTTTATGTGCACTACGTTCGATACCTCGAGCCAAGTGTTCTAGATTTTTTTGCATGGGCCCTTTTAGGGGGTCATGGCTAATAGCATTGATCAGCGAAATATTACTTAAGAAAAATAGCGCAGTAAAAGTGCCAATGATCGTTAGCCAAAACCAAGCAAAGACTTTAAAAAACAAATAATGTCGAGGGTGTCTTAACCAGCTAAAACGCGTTACTTTACTCTCCTTGGATAAAGACATAACCCGTCCCTCGAATAGTTTTAATTTTTTCACCCGCGATATGCTCGGCTATTTTTTTTCGAATATTACTCACATGCATATCAATTGAGCGGTCAAACGAAGCTAAGCGCCTCCCGAGCACTTCTTCACTTATTTGCTCTTTGCTGACAACTTCGCCGGCATTTTTAATCAATAACACCAGTACTTCGTACTCTGTGCCAGTCAGTGTGAGGGTGTGCTCGTTAATAGCGGCCTCTCGGGCTGCCAAATTAACTGTAATGCCATTTACATTCATTTTGCTAGGCGTTGCAACGTTTAGGCTATTAATGTGCTCTATGCGGCGGGTAATGGCTTTTACACGGGCAAGCAACTCGCGGTGATTAAAGGGTTTAGCTATGTAATCGTCTGCGCCAAGCTCTAGGCCAAAAATGCGGTCAAAGTCTTCGCCTTTTGCAGTGAGCATAATGACCGGAGTTAGCTTGGTTTGCCTAAGTTGTCTAAGTACTTCAAAGCCATCAAGGGTGGGGAGCATTACATCAAGCAATATCAGCGCGTAGTCATTTGACAAAGCAAGCTTTAAGCCTTGCTCGCCATCGTGAACGCTTTGTACGTCAAAGCCTTGCGCGGCTAAATATTCAGTGAGTAGTTCGCACAAACCTGTGTCGTCATCAATCATTAATAGCTTCATTTCAAACCCTTAGGCAATTTCTATATGGATATTTTACTTCTTAAATTGTGTAAAAGTGAATCTTTACACAACCTTTACACTGCTTTGCGTTACTTTGCGTTGCAAGCGGTATAGTTAACTCACTGGCTAAGCAGCCACAATCAAATTCAATCCATCCAATATTAAGGTGATGATTATGACTAAAGTAAATACACTTTCAAAATTAGTACTTATTTGTGGTCTAGCAACGGCTACACTTGGTGCCAGTAGCGTATTAGCAAAAGGCGGCATGCACGATAAGCAAGGGCATTCTCAAGCGCGTTTTTTACTCTCTGAGCGCGGCGCCGACAAACTTAGTCTAACCGACGAGCAGCAAACTAAGCTTGAAGCTATTTTTGAAGCGCAAAAAACGCAAATGAAAGCGTTACGTGGCGGCGATAAAGAAGCACGTAAAGCACAGCGCGAAGCGCATAAAGCAAAAATGGATGCACTACTTAGCGCTCCAACGTTTGACGAAAATGCGGCGAAAGAGCTATTAACCGCACGCCAAGATAAGAAACAGCAATTGGGGTTAATTAAATTAAAAACCCAGCATCAAGTAATGCAATTGCTTAACGCTGAGCAAAAAGAAAAGTTAGCTAAAATGCAGCAGCGTCGTAGGTAGAAGGGCGACTGGCTGCGAGCAACGGGCAACGAGCCTAGCACCTAAAACCTAAAACCGATGCGGGGTAAATCCGCAGCTACAGGTATAAAAAAACCTTGCTATGTTAACAGCAAGGTTTTTAAATTTCTCGAACCTCGAACCTCGAACCTCGAACCTCGAACCTCGAACCTCGAACCTCGAACCTTTAAAAATCACTTAAAAAAGTCATCTTCGTTTTTTGCCATCATTGCTTCAATATCTTCAATCATGTCTTGGCTGAACTCATCTGCAGATGTAATCGGCGCTGAAATTTTATTATTTTCAAACGACCATTCACCTAAATCAATAAGTTGGCAACGTTTTGAACAAAAAGGGCGATTCGGACTTTGTGCTGACCATTCTACTTTTGCTTTACAGGTTGGGCAGTTAACCACTGTTGGCATAATTTACTCTCACATTAATATAGGCTTTGCGACTCAATTTATAATAAACAGCTAAGCTTTCTATTTAAAAACTAGTGACACGATTAATCTCAGCAAGTGAGGTCACACCCTCTGCAGCTTTACGAATACCCGATAAACGCAAATTGTTATATCCTGCTTTAAGTGATACCTCAGCAATTTCTAATGAGTTACCGCCGCGCATTATAATTTGGGCTATTTCAGGCGTAATTTTCATTACTTCGTAAATACCAACACGGCCTTTGTAGCCATCGGTACAGTTTTCACAGCCTTTAGGTGCGTATAAAACCATGTCTTGAATTTGTTGTTCACTAAAGCCTTGGCGTATAAGCTCTTCGCGAGGTAATTGCTCTGGTGTTTTACATTTAGAGCATAATCTTCGGGCTAAACGCTGAGCTATAATTAAACTAATAGAACTGGCCACATTATACGCGGGTACACCCATATTTAACAAACGAGTAATTGTTTCTGGCGCTGAATTGGTATGCAGTGTTGAGAGCACCAAGTGACCGGTTTGCGCCGCTTTAATTGATATTTCTGCAGTTTCTAAATCACGTATTTCACCCACCATCACCACATCGGGATCTTGACGTAAAAACGCCCGCAGTGCATTAGCAAAGGTCATATCGGCTTTAGTATTTATTTGTACTTGGTTAACCCCTTCGAGGTTAATTTCTACCGGATCTTCAGCGGTACTAATATTCCGCTCCGGCTGATTGAGTATATTTAAGCCCGTATACAAAGATACCGTTTTACCCGAACCGGTTGGGCCGGTAACCAAAATCATTCCTTGCGGTTGCTCAAGTGCATCGAGGTATAGTTTTTTCTGCTCGGGTTCATAGCCTAATACATCAATACCTAGCATGGCACTTGATGAATCAAGAATACGCATTACAATTTTTTCGCCCCACAAAGTGGGCATGGTACTAACACGAAAATCAATACTTTTACGCTCAGTGATTTTAAGCTTAATACGGCCATCTTGTGGTTTACGCTTTTCTGCAATATCCAGTCGCGACATTACTTTTATTCGCGCCGATAGCTTACTGGCCAATGTTTTTGGCGGGCTGGCAACTTCGTACAAAATACCATCTATGCGAAAGCGAATACGATATTTGTGTTCATAAGGTTCAAAGTGTAAATCTGAGGCGCCTTTTTTTATTGCATCCATTAAAATTTTATTAATGTAGACAATTATCGGGGCGTCGTCTTTGTCATCGTCTTTAGGGGTGTGTTCTTTGTGCTGCTCAGAATCGAGTTCAGCAAACTCTTTAAATTCATCGGCGCTTAAATCTAAGCTGCCAGTGGCATCGAGTAATTGCTCAATTTTGTTATCGAGCTGGACGTAGTCAACTACAACTACTTCGCACGATAAACCCGTGCTAAATTCAAAGTTTTCAAAAGCGCCGTAATCGGTAGGATCTGAGGCGGCAATATACACTTTCCTGCCTTTTTGTACCAAAGGCAAAATGTGGTGTTTGCGGATCAGCTTTTCTTTAACTAGCTCGGCAGGAATTTGTGCAACATTAAAATCTTTTAAATCAAAAAAAGGCACTCTAAATAAATCAATGCATTGCTGCGCTAAATCTTTACTGTCTATTTTTCCACATTTAGAGATAAGCTCTGCGGTTGAGGCAAAGTCTTGCTGCCTGGCTTTTATGGTATCGGTATCAACCCGGCCGAGGGTAATAAATTTTCTTAATAACGGTGAGTTAATATTCATTGCGCACCTGATTTAATCCTTCATTTGTCAGCAATTTATCAGAAAAAAGAAAGGAATACATTAATCGTACCAATGCAGCAGATAATTTACTGATAAAAATATCAGTTTATTGCGCTGTGATTGGGTTAGTCACTCTATATTGTAGACTTTGCTTGCTGTAAATAATAATTATGTAGCTTAAGTAAGTCTTGTTTTACATCGCTTAGGTTGCGGTTATTATTTAAAATATCATCCGCTTTTTGTTGTTTATGCTCTCGAGACATTTGTGCGTCAATAATTTGTTTTGCTTGTTCAGTGCTTATATTGTCGCGCTGTATAGTACGTGCAATTTGCACCTCTTTGGGAACATCTATTAGCAAAGTACGATGACAGTAGCCATCAAGCCCATTTTCAAATAATAGTGGGGCAACTAACACCACGTAGTCGCTTTGCGCGTTTTTTAAGTCAGTGAGTAGTTTAGTGCGTATTAAAGGGTGCAGCAGGGCATTGAGCCACGCTTTTTGCTCAGCGTTACTAAAAATACGCGCTCTTAGCTCGCCACGATTTAAAGCGCCATGTTCATCGAGTATGTCAGTGCCAAAATGCGCAATAATCGCTTTTAGGCCATCAGTGCCGGGTTCAACCACTTGGCGAGCCACTATATCTGCATCCACAATAGTAATACCTAGTGCTGCCAACATATCGCTAACTGCAGTTTTACCGCAGCCAATCCCGCCGGTTAGCCCTAGCACCCAGTTATTTTTATGATGTTGTGTATTGCTCATAGTTAGTAGCCAATAAAATTAAAATAGCTGTTTTGCAGTTGCGACCCCCATAGCATAGTGATCCAACCGGCTATTGCTAAGTAAGGGCCAAAAGGAATTGGGGTTGTTTTGTCTTTACCTTGAATACTCAGTAGGGCAATACCAATTACTGCGCCAACCACGCTTGAAAGCAAAATAATGGTTAATAGCGACTGCCAGCCAAGTAGAGCGCCAAACACCGCAAGTAACTTAAAGTCGCCATAGCCCATGCCTTCTTTGCCGGTTATTAATTTAAACAACCAAAACACACTCCATAAGCTTAAATAGCCACATGCTGCGCCAATAATGGCATCGCTAGGGGCAATGGTGTAGCCCATGACCGAGGCTATTAGTGCTAACCATAAAAGTGGCAAGGTGAGCTGATCGGGCAGTAACATGTGGTCAATATCAATAAAAGTCAGTGCTACCAACGCCCAAGTAACTACAATGTACAATAAAGCCTGCTCTGTTGCGCCAAAGGTGTAGGCAACCACTAAACTTAAAATAGCGGTAATGGCTTCAACGAGAGGGTAACGCACTGATATTGGGTTGTTACAGGTTGCGCATTTACCTTTTAAAAATAACCAACTAATAATGGGAATATTTTGCCATGGCTTAATGGCTGCTTTGCACTTTGGGCAACATGAGTTGGGTTTAACTAAGTTAAACGTGTCAGTAGCGGCTGTACGATGAGTATTAGAACTGGTTAGTTCATCGGCTAATAATAAGCGGCATTCAGTTTGCCATTCTTTTTGCATCATTAGCGGTAAGCGATAAATCACCACATTTAAAAAGCTACCAATACATAAACTCACTAGGCCAATCGTGGTTAAGTAAAACCATAAATGGTTTTGCATTGCGGTGATGATATCAATAAAAAAAGTATGCATTTATCTTACCTAAAACTAAATTCTGCGTTGATAATACAGTGGTTTTTCATAAGTGCAAAGTTAGGATGTTAGGTTCTAGGTTCTAGGTTCTAGGTTCTAGGTTAAAGGTTAAAGGTTAAAGGTTAAAGGTTAAAGGTTAAAGGTTAAAGGTTCGGGCTACGAGTTGCGGGGAACCACCGCGTTTTAATTGTTCTGTAGGAGGGGCTTTATGCCGCGCACTTTAGTTGCGGGCAACGGGCTTCGGGTAACGGGCCTAGAAACTCGAAACTCGAAGCTCGAAGCTAAATAACTGAACCTAGTTGGAATATAGGTAAGTACATGGCCACAATTAATCCGCCAACTAATACGCCGAGCACTGCCATTATTAACGGCTCAAGTAAGCTAGATAGGCCATCTACCGCGTCATCTACTTCTTGCTCGTAGATGGTGGCAACTTTTGCCAGCATGCCATCAAGCGATCCTGACTCTTCACCAATGGCAACCATTTGTATTACCATATCGGGGAATATTTTAGAGTTGCGCATCGCCCAGTTCATTTGATTACCTGAACTCACCTCGGCTTTTATTTCTAAAATAGCATAACGATAAACCGCATTACCTGAGGCACCAGCTGCAGAATCCAAAGCATCCACCAGCGGTACACCCGCAGCAAAGGTGGTGGATAAAGTACGGGCATAACGGGCAACAGCCGCTTTATTTAAAATCATACCAACAACCGGAAGCTTAAGTATGGCGCGGTCGGTAGCATCACGCAGTTTTAAACTTCTTAAATGGGCTTCTTTAAATATATAACCAAACGCCACAACGCCAATGAGGGCTATCCACCAGTTGGCTTGCATAAATTCAGAAATAGCGATTACAAATAAGGTAAAAGCAGGTAGCTCAGCGCCAAAACCTGCAAATATTTCTTGAAATTGCGGTACTACAAATATCAGCAATATAGATGTTACTATTAAAGCAACAACTAACACTGAAATAGGGTAAAACATGGCTTTTTTAATTTTCGATTTTAGTGCTTCTGATTTTTCTTTATAAAGCGCAACGCGGTCAAATATTTTATCTAATGCGCCCGATTGTTCACCAGAGGCGACTAAATCGCAATATAAATCATCAAAATAGCGAGGGTATTTTCTCAGCGCTGTTGATAGCGGCTGGCCAGCTCTTACTTCATCGCCAATAGCACTCATGAGCTTACTCACGCTTTTATTGGTGGAGCCTGAGCCTATCATTTCAATTGATTGAATCAGTGGTACACCCGCCATCAGCATAGTAGCAATTTGCCGAGTAACTAACGCAATATCTTTTGGGGTGATTTTTTTCACGCTTTGCAGGCCAAATAAAGGCTTGGCTTTACGTTTTACTTTTGAGGGGGTAATGCCTTGTTTGCGTAGTTGGGCTTTAACTAAAGCAATGCTAGATCCTGAAAGTTCGCCTTCAAGTTTTTTTCCTCGAGCACTTACACCAACCCATTGAAATGTATCGAGCCCTTTTTCTTCTTGTTTTTTTGCCATAACTCACTCAAATAAAGTTAGTTTTTCGATGGAACCCATATACCATTTTCCCACGAATTATTTTGTGGATAAAGGTATTTAGCTTTATTATTAAGCTCTTCAGCCTGCTCCATCATTAAAAGAGCCTTCATTGCTCTAATTGTTTCAAAATATATATAATCACTAGGGTAAGCTTTTAAAAAACCTTCAGACCATAGGATAAACTCATTAATCTCATTGTAGTTATTTTGTTGCAAAGCGAATTCTAATTTTAAGGTGTTCGTTTGAATTTCTTTAAATTTATATTCTATAAACGGATTTAGAGTTTGAGACAATAAAATGTGATTATTTGGTTCATCATAAATATATTTTTTAAGCTTTATTACAGATTGTAATGCTGTTAGTGAGAATATAACAATACCTAAAACTATCAGTAAATTTAATATTTTTATTAGACTGCGGTTTAAGTTTATTTTACGTTGGGGTATGTTGCATTGTTTAAGAGTAATGTAAATAAGAGTCACAAAGACTACAAAGTGAATAGTCGATTGATAAAAAGGATGTTCTGTTAATGTATGTAACAGTATAGGCATGCTTAATAAAAACACACCTAATTTATTTTTATGTTTGCTGTAGTAAATAAGATAGCAAAAGTAGCTAAATATTAAAACAATCGCCACTCCTGCAATAGCCCCTCCTTCCACCATCCAAAGCAAGAGTTCATTATGGGGATGTGTTACTTTTTTTCCATAATTAATATTATTTCTTTCAATAGCCTTGCCTGCAGAGTAGTCAGTTAGTTGCCGATGAAAGCTGCCATAACCGTGACCAGTAATAGGTTCTTGTAAAAATAGTTCTAAACTATCTTGATAAATATACATTCTAATAGTAGGGCTACTGATCACCTCTTTTTTAGTAATATAATCATTCCCAGCACCATAGGGTAACGTTTTGGCTAAAGTTAGACTCGTAATTAAGATTCCGATCAATATAATGATTTTTTTGAATTCTTTACTTTTAAAGTATATAAATGAGTAGTAACAAATGAGAATAGCACCTGCAAGGAGACCTGTTCTAGATTGAGTTAAAAAAAGAACCCAAAAATTAACAAAAACACAGGTTATTAAAAATAAGATTAAATATTTATTTTTTAGTGAATTAAGTAAATAAAGACAAACAGCTATACCGGTAGCTGTAAAACTGGCTAATACATTTACTTGTTGGAATATCCCAGTTGGTCGCCCATATTCAATTTTCACAGCAAAGTAGCTTTCACTCGTCATTAAGTAATTTTGAAATAAAGAAAAACAAGAGCTTACAAAAGATGATGTACAAATAAGGAGTAGTAGTAAAGTGAGATAACTCTTTTCAGGTTTGAGTTGCATTAATGAAAAATAATAAAGTAGCCCAAACAGTATAGTTAAAAAGCGAGGGAGTGATTTGTAAAATTGAAATTCGTCACTTATTAAAACTGGTAAACAAAGAAAGATAAAAAATATACAAAGAGCAAAAAAGAAATTGTCATATTCAAATAGATTTTTAAGACAGGCACAATGTACGACTGTAAATATTACTAAGCTTGATGTTAGAAGTGTAAATAAGTTAAAAGGTAAAGAATAACCAAAGCCACCAATATTTGGTATGTAAAATAATATACTTAGAATATATACAGGAGAAAATAAAAAAAAATACTTGCTATTGGTCAAGTTTAAAACCTAAATAAAAGTTAAAGAGCGTACTAACTGTACGCCCTTTAGTTAACAACTAAACTTTTGTGCAGTTTGTAGGAACATGCTCAGCGTCAGCATCTGATTCACAAGACCAAGTACCAGCAGCTGTTCTTTTAAGTTCAACTTGCTTAGTGTTTACTTTCGGACCGCCGCCAACTTTTCCAATAATAGAACCTGAACCATCATTATTTGATGATGCTGATGCAGAGCTGCAAGCTTTAGTATTTATGCCTAGGTCAGTTAGAGCAATAGACCCAGAGATACTTCCTTCATTAATTTTAATTTCAAATGCAGTTTTACCAGGTGAAATTTCCGCTAAGCAAGCTGTTACTTGAGACTTTGCTGTATAATTTTGATACGCAGGCAGTGCAACTGCTGCCAAAATACCGATGATTGCTACTACAATCATTAATTCAATTAGGGTGAAACCCTTTTGGTTTTGTTGTGTCATTGTTTGCATGTTTCCTCTCCTAAAGGATAATGTTGTGGTAAGCCAAACGGGTATAAGTTTTTAAACTGTAACTTATGTGTTCACTTAACCTGTTACTACAAAAATAAAATCATTTTGCCAAATTTAGTGCTGTGTTTAAGCAGTAAATTATTGGCCGTTAAAACACACACTGCATGGCGGTTATTCGTTACTCGTCCCTTGCTTGAGCATAAACCTAACTATTAAAAGTTAGTTATAACCCGCGTAAGTTACAAGCTAATTGTAAAATAAACCCTATCGCTTATTTTTACTCTGTCCCTATAAATGCTTCTCCATTCTTTTTAACTAATTAAGTATTTAAAACTAGTCAATATGAATGAGTCTAACACTGTTTATTGCGCTTTTGTATGTAAAAGCTTTATAAAAAACGCATTAATTTAATAACTTGTTACAAATAATCCTTTTGAATTATTTAATGCCCTTTTTTAAAACCTGTCAATCAATTAGCGCAAATAAAGAGTAAATATTTTTTGCATTACTTACTCAAATCGCATCGATAAATCGATTGATTGTAAGTTTTTTGTAAGCGCACCGCTTGAAATAAAGTCGACCCCAGCTTGCGAGTAGGCTTTGAGTGTTTCTAGGGTCATATTGCCCGACACTTCAAGTTTTGCGCGCTTATTTGTAATGCTAACCGCTTGGCGTATTTGCTCTGGGTTAAAATTATCTAACATTATGATGTCGGCGCCAGCGTTAATGGCTTGCTCTAGCTCATCAAACGATTCAACTTCAACCTCTATATGTTTATCGGCATGATTTAGCTTAGCTTGAGTAACCGCGTTATTAATTCCTCCACAGGCCGCTATGTGGTTTTCTTTAATTAAAAACGCATCAAATAAACCAATTCGGTGGTTTGCACCGCCGCCACACTTAACTGCATATTTTTGCAATGCTCTAAGCCCTGGAATAGTTTTACGGGTATCGAGCAGTTGCGTGCTAGTGCCACTTAGCTCTTTTACATAATGCGCTGTAGTTGTGGCTGTGCCTGAAAGTGTTTGTACAAAATTAAGTGCGGTGCGCTCGGCTGTTAAAATAGCGCGAGCAGACCCAGAGGCAGTAAACAGCGTGCTATTGGCACTAACAAAGTCGCCATCGTTCACGCATATAGTTACAACTACGCTTGGGTCGACTTGTTTAAATACTTCAATAATTAGGTCTTTACCACAAAAAATGCAGTCTTCACGGGTGATCACTTTCGCATTGGCTTGCTCTGCTTGCGGAATAAGCTGTGCGGTAATATCGCCTTGTTCAGCGCTTTGATAATTTAGGTCTTCATCAAGTGCTAAGGTAACAAGTTGACTAATTAGGGTATGCGAAATAGACATGAAAAAGCTCATAATAGATAATAAATTAACTAAATTTTACTCTGTTTAATTACTAAATAGAAGCTGCTAACAACTAAACTAATCAGCCAGCGCTTAATTTACACGTTAATCATATTTTATCGTTTAGTATTACGCTATCTTTATAGGGTTAAATCTATTAGCATCTTGATATACATCAATTTTGGTTGATTAACCTGAGCGCTGCGAGCTACGGGGTAACGGGATGCGGGTAACGGGCTATGGGCAGCGGGCTACATAAGTTTTAAATAAATAGTATGAAAATAGATTCTTTAGGCGTTATAAATAATATTAGCCAGCGGGCGTGTAGCCACTTTGACGAGCGACCTGCTCAGTGCGATATTTCGCTGTTGGTTATTCATAATATTTCATTGCCCGCTGGGCAATTTAACACTCCGTACGTTGATGATTTATTTATGGGGTGTATTGATTGTAATGCGCACCCTAGCTTTATTGACCTAGAGGGGCTTAAGGTGTCAGCGCATTGTTTTATTAAGCGCTGCGGCGAAGTTACACAGTATGTGCCTTTTGAAAAACGTGCATGGCATGCGGGGCGCTCCTGCTTTGCTGGGCAACAAAATTGTAATGATTTTAGTATAGGTATAGAGCTTGAAGGCACAGATACAATTAACTATACCGATGCGCAATATCAAAGTTTAGCTGCATTGGCGCAGGCTATTATGCAGCGCTATCAAAAAATAACAGCCAGTAATATAGTCGGGCATTGCGATATAGCCCCTGGGCGAAAAACCGACCCTGGAGCGAGTTTTAACTGGCGTAAGTTTTTTAACCTAATTAAATAACTAAGAGTAACAACATGATTTTGGTTTCAATAATAATAGCACTGATACTTGAGCGTTTAGGTGCTCGCTCTGCGCATTGGCAAATGAGTTATTACGCTAATGGCTACTTAACTCGCAGTGTTAATTTATTAACGAATAAAGGTTTATTTGGCACGGCTACCGGGTTTTTGATTTGGTTATTACTGCCAGTGATTGTTGTTGGGTGTGTGTATTTTTTATTTGACTTCGCATTGTGGCAACTTGTTTTTAATGTGGTGGTGTTACTCGTTTGTTTTGGTTGTGCTAAGCAACGCGCTTTGTATAAGTCGTATTTAAATGCACTGACCCGAGGGGATCAAACCGCTGCGTCTTTGTATGCTTTGCAATTAGGGCAAAAACGCACCCAAGAGCAACAAGGCGGCGAAACCGTTGGGCAAACGCTGGCTTGGGTTAACTTTCGATTTTATTGTGCGGTTATATTTTGGTTTGTGGTATTGGGCGTTGCTGGTGCTGTTTTTTATGCATTAGTACGTACCTTTGCCGACTTAGTGAGTGATAACCGTGATGAAGTCATTGCTAAGCATTTTAAACTCCTCCACCGTTTACTATTTTGGCTTGATTGGCTCCCCGCGCGTATTACCAGTTTTGGCTATTTAGTGATTGGTAACTTTAATAAAGGGACTAGCTGTTGGCTGCATTACGTGTTTGACTTTTCAAGCCCTAATCGCAAGGTGGTTACTTATACGGCGCTAGCGGCTGAACAAGTTGAAGAGCGCTACTATGGTTGCACCTTTGAGGCCACCTGCATGATCAAACTGGTTAAGCGCAATGTACTTTTTTATTTAGTGTTAATTGCTTTAATGACTTTATTTGGTGGTTTAAGTTAAAGAGCAGGGGTTAGGTGTTAGGTATTAGGTATTAGGTGTTAGGTAGAAATTAAGCCAAGCACCGTGTTTAGCTTGGCAGCTGGCGGGCTACGAGCAGCGGGGAATGGGGAACGGGCTTAAAACCTTTAACCTTTAACCTTTAACCTTTAACCTAGAGCCTAGAGCCTAGAGCCTAGAGCCTAGACCCTAAACATGAGCGAGGTAAATTCTCACTTACAATATAAAAGTATGTTTATATTAGGTGCTATGTTTTATCCTACTGCCGAACCCCGAACCCCGAACCCCGAACCCCGAACCCCGAACCCCGAACCCCGAACCCCGAACCCCGAACCCCGAA